>NZ_JAPQLE010000093.1:0-9560 GCF_028982185.1 Wolbachia endosymbiont of Drosophila baimaii
TACTATATGCAGATAGGGCATATGACAGAGAAAAGCTCTATAAGCTGTGTAATCAATATGGTATAAAAACGAAAATTCCTCCGAAAAACAACGCAGCAGAGCATCCAAAGTTAGACTATATGGCTGAGAGAAATTCTGCAGTCAAGCTCATAAGGTCATATGATGAAGATGGTATAAAGAAGTGGAAAAAAGAGATGAGTTATGGAAAAAGATCTTATATAGAAAGTTTTTTCTCGCGACTGAAACAAACATTCTGGTTTAGTTTTAGGAATAAATCTGAGACAAATAGAGAGAAGGAACTACTTGTTAAATGCTATTTGCTCAATAAGTTCACTGATATTGGTATGGCTAAATTTGAGATAGCTTCATAAATTTATTGTGCGTTACCTACTATCCGAAGAGCGATGCAACAAAGCCCACTGGAATCCAGTTCTTATTATACAGCTATCTGGTGTACTTATTTAAAATTAAGTTTTCTGGATCTCAGTGCCAAAGCACTGGGATGACACCCTTCCTGGCGGAGATTATTCTCAAATCACAATGTTCGTACAGTTGTGGAATGAATTGCGGTATGACGTAGGAAAACCTTAGCTATAGCTTTAGAACTCCCAAAAGGTCAGAAGCATTGAATGACTTGACAGAAAGTTCAAACCCATATAAAATGTCCTTATTTCTTATATGTTAGATGTAGTATCAATTGCCTCAGATCATGCTGGTTATGAATTAAAATCAGAAATAAAACCTTACCTGGAAACCCTAGGTTATAGAGTGGTAGATCAAGGCTGCACTGCTCAGCAAAAGTGCGTGGATTATCCAGACTATGCTGTTAAAGTTGTAGAAGATATAACAAGCAAAAAAGCAAATTATGGGATATTAATTTGTGGTACAGGTTTGGGCATGAGTACTGTGGCAAATCGTTTTGAAGGAATCTACGCTGCTTTGTGTAATAGTGTTGAAATCGCAAAATTAGCTCGCGAGCATGGCAACGCAAATGTACTGTGTCTTGGTGCAGGATTTACTGCGAGTGGATTAGCAAAAGACATAGTCAAACAATTCCTCGAAACAGAATTTTCAAAAGAAAGCAGACATAAAAAACGCCTTGATAAACTCAGCAACATAACCTCTAAGAAAAAAAAAACAAAAACTTATAACGAAGATGAAATATCAAAATTCGCTAAAATGGCAGGCCAGTGGTGGGATGAGAACGGCAAATTCAAACCATTGCACATGATGAATCCTGTTAGAGTATCTTACATTATTGAGAAAATAAAAGAGTTAAAAAAATGCAATTTGAAAGAATTATCATTGCTTGATGTTGGATGCGGTGGTGGCATTTTGTCAGAGTCAATGGCACGCGTTGGCATTAACGTTGTGGGAATAGATGTATGTGCAGAAAACATAAAAGTAGCGCATTCACATGCGAAAAAAGTAGGGTTAAATATAGAATATATACACACCAGCATTGAAGAGCTAAGCAATGACAAGAAGTACGACGTGGTTCTGCTGATGGAAGTAGTTGAACATGTGGATAATTTAGAGCTTTTCATGAAAAAAGCGATAGAACTGCTAAAACCGGAGGGGTTAATCTTTATATCCACAATAAATAGAACTATTAAATCCTTTTGTCTTGCAATAATTGGTGCAGAGTACATATTAAATTGGCTGCCAAAAGGTACACATAACTGGAATAAATTTCTCAAGCTGTCAGAAATTGCAAATCACTTAAGAGAAAATAATGTAACGCTGCAAAACATGGCTGGCATGGAGTACAACGTAATAAAACGTGAGTGGAATCTAACTAAAGGAGTAGATGTTAATTATATACTTTGTGGGGAACTCTGTTGTAAATAGTCAGATTCAGTGCATAGTAGATCTTTAATATAACAATGTTTTTTTATATAAAGTACTACTTCATTGCCACACTTTTGAAGGATTATTAGTACAACCTCCTTGATTAGTGATCATAGAGCCAGGAGGGCAACAAACATATTGTCCCTTATTATGTTTGTCAGGAGATATACCACACTGTTTACCCACAAGTTCATGCCCAGTAGCAGCAACACATTTTCCACTATCCAATGTTTGTCCTCTCTTAAGACAACAAACTTCCCTTCCTGTTATCGCTTTTGTAATTTGGGGACCACCAAAAAACACTGCAACGAACATACCCAGTGAGAAAAGCGCAGGCCAAGGCATTTTGCCAAATATTGCAAGCAAGCTTGAACCAATTATTACCACTGTAATCATTGGTCCACCTATTCCATGAACGTAACCTATTACATTACACATTACATCTGTTGCTCCATCAGCGTGTGCATCAAATGCATAGAAAACTATAAATAGAATTACAAGAAAATTTCCCATTGTTCTTTCAATAATCATGCCTGATTGTTTCTTATTTTAATAAAATTTCAGTAAATAGCTTTTTTCAAAAATTATGCTTAACCCAATCAATATTTATTTATTACTGCCTTTTTAATACTATAATTAACTCAGTTGATTTTTATTAAAATGCGAAACCATGGAACAATTCGAGAACTTTTACATCACCACGCCAATATATTACGTAAACGATAAGCCGCATATTGGTCATGCATACACTTCTCTCTTGTGTGACGTGGTGGCAAGGTTCATGAAACTAGCTGGAAAAAATGTCAAATTTACCACCGGTACAGATGAACATGGACAAAAAATAGAAAAAGCAGCTAAAGCAAAGGAAATGCAGCCAAAAGAATTTACAGATGAAGTGAGCGTTTCATTTAAAGAATTGGCTAAGTTCATGAATTTTGAGTATGACGATTTTATTCGCACTACGGAGGAACGTCACAAAAAAGCAGTTATAGCTTTATGGAATAGACTTGAAGAGAGAGGGCAAATATATTTGGATTCCTATTCGGGTTGGTATTCAGTTCGTGATGAAGCATTTTATCAGGAGTCAGAGCTGATAGATGGCAAAGCACCAACAGGTGCTGAGGTCCAGTGGATAAAAGAAGAGAGTTACTTTTTTCGCTTATCAAACTGGCAAGAAAAATTACTGGAACTCTATAAAAATCAGCCAAGTTTTATCTTTCCTGAGAGCAGAAGAAATGAAGTGATATCGTTTGTAAGATCAGGGCTCATTGACCTCTCAATCTCTCGCACTAGTTTTAACTGGGGAATAAAAGTACCAGGTAATGACAAACACGTAATCTATGTCTGGATAGATGCATTAACCAATTATCTTACATCAATAGGTTTCCCTAGTACTGAAGGTGAGGAATATAAGAGGTTTTGGGCAGAACCAGAAACACAGATTCCAGTGTCAAGCACTGGAATGACACCAAACCAAGGGAAAACGCAGATTCCAGTGTCAAGCGCTGCAAACCTAGCTGACAACTCTTTCAACGTTCATGTAATCGGTAAAGACATATTGCGCTTTCATGCTGTATATTGGCCAGCGATTCTCCTTGCAGCAGACCTGCCACTGCCAAAACAAATTGCAGTTCATGGTTGGTGGTTGAACGAGGGAGAGAAAATATCCAAGTCCCTTGGTAATGTCATAGATCCAATTGGCCTCGCTCAAGAGTTTGGTGTTGATCAGCTACGCTATTTTCTCCTCAGGGAAGCAAGCTTCGGCCAAGATGGCAACTTTAGTAAGAAAAATATGATCAGCCGGATAAATTCAGAACTGGCAAACAACATAGGCAATTTAGTACAAAGAACAATTTCATTTTTACACAAGCAATGTTCTGGAATTGTACCAACAATCGATCAAAGCCTACTTAAAGGTGAAGAAAGTCTTCCAGGTTGCAAAGCTATACTCGATCAAGTGATGAATCACCTATCAAAGTATGAATTTAACCATATCATACTTCTAATCATCAACATCTCTTCTGAAGCAAATGCCTACATAGACAAAAGTGCACCCTGGACACTAAGCAAAACTGACAGAGAGCGCATGAATTTAGTAATTTACAAGTTACTGGAATATATCAGGATAATAGGCATTTTATTGCAGCCAATTGTCCCGAGGTCAGCGGAAATGATACTTGATCAACTGCAAATCCCGAAAGAGCAACAAGATTTAAAATCTCTGTGCAACGCATGCGTAAGCTTAGGCATTACGCTGCCTAAACCTACGCCGGTTTTTTTGAGGGTTGATGCTAAAGAGGAGAAATAGTGTAAAAACTATTTCTCCTGGATGGGATTATCTTTAGTTAACAACGGTGCACACCGCTGTCTACATATTCAAGTTAGGTGGCAAGTGCCTTAGTTACTTTAGCAAAATATGGTTTAGTAACATCAGCATCTATCACTACTACTTCAGTCATTGCCGACTTAACCTTTCCTAGGCTCCATGCAAACCAGCCTTGACCATTTTCTTCTTTAGTTGGCTGACTTTCTGGGCTAGAAATCTCAGTACCTTTTTCATCACCAGATTCTGCATCATAAAATACATCCTGATCCTCAGAAAGACTCATTAAATAACTTTTAGCAGCATCAACATTTAAATGATCAGGTTGCTTAGGAACGTTATCAATATTTAAATAATCCAAACTATTAGCTCGTTGCTTTTGCTCACTGGAAAGAACCTCAAGATTTAAATAATCCAAACGAGTTAGTTCTTGCATGCTAGGTTTAGATCCATCTTCACGCTTAAAGTGCTCTTCCGGACTAGAAACCTTAGTACCATAAGTCCTACTGTACAAGCTGCTTCCAACGCTGTTAAGTGCTCCTTTTGTATACTCAACTGATGTGCCATAAGCATTTTTCGCACTACCTACGACATCTTTTAAGTCATTCGCAACATCACTACAGCGCCGCTTAACAATACCAGGAATGCGCCCACTATTGTACGCTTCTGCTACAGATGTAAATACTTCTTTGATATCCTTTGCTTGCGGAACAAAAGCATTTCCTCGTTTAAGTTCTTCTATTTCTTTTTCTTTCTCAGGTAGTTGAGTATTTTTCTCAGAAGTTTTTTGCTCTTGAGCTTGTACTCCGACCTCTTTCCTAGTAAGCTGCTGGTTTACGCTACCAATTTCTACCGCATTACCTGGCTGAGAAGCATTAATCCTTCTGGTTGCAGCCAACTCATTTTTCATTCTAAAAATCTCCCGATCTTTCTCAGAAATAGTTTTATCTTTATCTTCTATCTCTTTTGCTTGATCAGCCAGTTGAGTATTTTTTTCGGATATTTCCTTTACTTTCTCAGAAATTATTTTATTTTTAGCTTCTACTTTACTTTTTTCATCAGCAAGCTGAGCTTCCTTCTCAGAAATTGTTTTGTTCTTACTAATTGCTTTATACGAAAGTGCAATAGTTACAACAGAAAACACAGCATAACCAATAATAAATGGCAAGCCAACACTTAATGCTGCAACTGGAGCTAAGAAACCAATATAAGGAGCTGCAGCAAACACTCCCGATGCTAACAAAGTTGCAGTAGCCAGAGCACCAGCTATAAGATAGGGTACATTGTTTTTATTCATCATCTCACGTATTATAAAATATAATACCATTATAAAAGGATTTTTAAGAAATTGTCAAGCTATCTTTACATAAAAAAAATAATCAATGAACTTGGGAACAAGAAGATTGCTGCCAAGCTATGCACTATGCCTTTCCGTGTAATCTTTAAATGCACCTCTATTAGAGTCAAAATATAGCTTCACACTGCCAATTGGTCCATTTCTCTGCTTTGCAATAATGAGCTCTGCAATGTTTCTAATTTTTTCCATTTTCTCTTGCCATTCCCGATGTTTATTGTTTCCTTCATTTGGCTGTTTTCTTAGTTCATAATACTCTTCTCTATAGAGAAACATTACTATATCTGCGTCTTGCTCTATGCTCCCTGAATCACGTAAATCAGAAAGTTGTGGTTTTTTATCATCCCTCTGCTCAACAGAACGAGAGAGCTGAGATAGTGCAACAATGGGAATATTTAGCTCCTTTGCAATTGCTTTCAAACCCTGCGTCACTTCCGAGATTTCTTGCACTCTATTTTCATTACTCCTTTTTGTTGTTCCTCTGATTAACTGCAAATAATCAATGAATACCACTTCTACATTATATAATTGATACAGCAAGCGTATTCTGGTGCGAAGGGCACTAATTGATAGCGCAGGGGTGTCATCTATGATGAAAGGCAGTTCAGATAATTCTGTACTAGTATTGATAAATTCATGCAATTCAAAATCACTAATTCTCCCGGTTAATGCCTTATAATAACTAATCCCTGAATCTATAGTGATCAGCCTTGCAGTTAATTGCTCTGCTGACATTTCGAGCGAGAAAAACGCTACATAGTGTTGCTTATCTGCTCTTTTTTGCAACATCTTACAAGCATTAAGTGCGATGTTTAGCGCCAATGCTGTTTTACCCATAGAAGGCCTTGCAGCTAAAATTAATAAATCAGATTTTTGTAGACCACCAAGAAGCTGATTTAGATCTTGAAGTCCGGTTGTAACGCCTAGCGCTTCTGGATTATTTTTCAGTGTGCTGATCTTCTCAACTACATCTTTAATTGAACTTGCAAGTTTTATATATGTTTTCTCACCTTGTTTTTTTACTGCCAAATTGAACAATTTTGTCATTGCTTGTTCAATTTGCGCATGTGCAGGATTTTCAATATCGTAGTTGTAGCTATCACCAACTATTTCTTGCCCGAGCTTAATTAAACATCTCCTTAAGTAAGTATCACGGATTATTCTAGTCAAACTATAAATATCAAGTGCAATACTTGCCTTCGCTGCAAGCTTCGCTAAGTACTCTACCCCGCCACATTCGGTAAATGCTTGGTCGTTTTCAAAAAACATTTTAAGGCTCAGTTCATTGGCAACTATGCCATGTTTTCTGGTTTTAGATATTTGCGTAAAAATACTTTGATGCAGTGGATCATAGAAATTTTCTGCTGTAATTGTGTCTTCAACTGCATCACAGATTCTATTATCACGAATCATTGCACCAATAAGCATCTGTTCAGCTTCTAAATTATGCGGTAATTTACATATTTCTTTGTCTACACTCCTTGAACCAAGGAGATTGGCTAATTCATTCATTTTAAGTTTTGAGAGTAACTGTTGATTATTGTAGAGTATTTAGTCCTCATTTGAAAGATGTAAAGGCAAAAAAATTTGACTAATTACGTGTTGCCTATAGCATTAAAACTTAATGCCCCTGTGGTGGAATGGTAGACACGGCAGACTCAAAATCTGTTGCTTGCAAAAGCATGCTGGTTCAAGTCCGGCCAGGGGCACGTTAAATACTGGAAAGTGTATATATGTTACATAAATTTTTTGATCGTTTATTTTCTATTTTTTCTTCTACAAATGTTATTCAAAAGGTAAAGAAAGACGAAAATGGAATATGTTATGTAACGGGCCTCAGGCGCTATATATCAGTATTGCTTGATTTAATTATTATCGTTTTGTTCTTGCAGTTTTGCAGCCAAGCCTTAAATCAGCTCTTTATGAACTCAGAGGATAGCAAAATATTAAGTCAAATTGCTGCAAAATCCCCAATGCAAGCACCACTGTCTGCGGAAGAAAAGACAACGCAGAGTAGACTTATAAAATTACTAATCCTAAATCAAATAGTCCAGTTTATTATGCTCTTTTGCTATGTAATATATATGTGGGTAAGGTTTGCTGCTACACCTGGAAAACTATTACTTGGGCTTAGAGTTGTGGATGCACAAACTTTCGAAAAGATAACTTTAAGACAAGCAACAAAGAGATTTTTTTCCTTTATATTGTCAGTTGCACCATTATTCTTGGGCTTTTTATGGTCAAATTTCAACAAACGCTGTCAAACTTGGCACGATAAGATCGCAGGCACAGTGGTTGTCACGAGTAAAAGCCTTAGAAGGCAGAGCTAAAAACTACTTGACACCCTTCGCCGGCCCCTTTATCATGATACTGAAGGTATTCATTTATCTTCAATCTGTGCAGATTAAACGACAACAGTATTACGTATTGGCGTCTTATTTTTAATTTTTTGCACTATGTGCACGCACTGGGATGACGCCTCTGGGCACTGCCGTCGTAAAGGAACCAGTGTCAGCTACTCGGATGACAAAGGAGGACAGTGTCTCAGCTACTTTCATGACACCATTTGCTGTCTTTAAAAATGAATGTTCTTACAATTGTGCGTCATGCGCTTTATTAAATATTTTACTTAAAAATCTAATTTCTTATTATACAAGAGATAAGCAATTCATTGATGATGAAAAATTACAAAAAGGGGCATAGAAAGCGCCTAAGAGAGAAAATTATTTTAGATAATGGACAATCATTACTTGATTATGAAGTTTTAGAGCACATTTTATATTCAGCATATAGTAGAATTGATGTAAAACCGGTGGCAAAGAGTTTGATAGAAAGTTTTGGCAGCTTAAATAAAGTTTTTAATGCTGACCTGGAAGCGCTGCAAAACGTTGATGATGTCAGCAATGCAGCGATATCTGCCATCTTTTGTGTAAAACAAGCCTTTGTTCGTTCTGCAAGAGAAGAAATAAAAAACCTGCCTGTAATCGATAACTGGGAAAAATTGCTTGATTATTTAAGAATAAGTATAGGAAGCCTCAATAAGGAAAATTTTCGCGTCATCTACATGAATAAAAAGTATCGTCTAATAGCAGAAGACCTGCAAAACATTGGTACAGTAGATCAAACTCCTCTTTATGTCAGAGAGATCATCAAGCGCGCACTTTTGATTGGTTCAACATCCATTGTAATATCTCACAATCATCCAAGCGGAGATACACAACCTTCAAATAGCGATATATCTCTCACTAGACAACTAGCAGAAGCTTGTCAAAGCATAGGAATAGAATTAATAGATCACATTATTATTACATTCAGTAGCTATTTTAGTTTCAAGGAAAATAGGCTATTGTGAAAGCTTTTATAGCTACAGTAACTTAGGTTTACCGACAATCGTCATCCCGCTACGTGTTAGCGGGATCTATCTGCGGCGGCATGACGGTAAGTTTTATTGTGGTATGATGGTGTAGTATAATGTTGGTAAACCTCAGTTACTTTAGCTATAAACGATTAAGAAGAAGTTATCATATATCTATATACTTACAAATAAAGCTAATAGCACATTATATATTGGTGTAACTGCAAATTTGATCAAGAGGATTTGGGAACACAAAAACAAAATTGTTTCAGGTTTTACATCAAGATATAATGTAAATAAACTTGTATATTTTGAAGAGTTTGAAGATATAAGTTTAGCTATTGCAAGAGAAAGGCGCCTGAAAGAATGGCCAAGGCAGTGGAAAATTAATTTGATCAATCAAAAGAATCCTAGCTGGGTTGACTTATATTACTTAGCTTTAAGATAGCTATGCTGAGATCCCGCTAACAAGTAGCGGGATGACGAGAAAGGAGCAGCAGGATAACGGTTGAGTAATTCGTCATCCCGCTACGTGTTAGTGGCTGAGATACCGCGGCGGTATGACGGTTTGCGGTGGTATGACAGTTAAGTATAGCACTTCTCATAATAGTCCAAAAAAGGTAAGATATGGATTTATAGTAGTGATGGTAAGCATGCCAGCAGCATATAGTTATGAC
>NZ_JAPQLE010000094.1:0-7641 GCF_028982185.1 Wolbachia endosymbiont of Drosophila baimaii
GGTCATGTGCAATATATTATCGCTTCATATGTGTGATGCACAAGGGCCTTGGAACCCAGATCAAATTACTGAGTATCGTTTAAATTTTTCGGTTTTATTTAGTGTAATGAGACAGAAACTCTATCAGGTACTTATTGCACCAAAAAACTTTCAAGCCCTTTTTAAGTATAGGCGCTAAAGTTAAAATCCGACCGGGACAGCCGCAATAAAGTAGATAAGCCTAAACGCCATCATGTCTTTAGGAGAGTTTGCTAATGAAAGTTCTTAAGTTGACGCCATTGGCTGAACGGATACGGAATGACACCATCCTTTTTTTTGGATTCCAGACTGGAATGACACCTCTGGACACTTCCGTCGTAAAGGAACCAGTGTCAGCTACTCGGATGACACCTTTTTTCTACTTAGTTTGGGTTATGCAAGAAGTCTAATGAAGTGAAAATAAATTTATTTACCAAAATAGAGTTGCCTTGGTCTACAGATCTTAGTTTCTTTATCATTTATCATTTCATACCACTGAGTAACCCAACCAGTGGTTCTTGCAAGTGCAAAAATAGGCGTGAACATATTTGAGGGAATATCGATAGCATTCATTATTATACCTGAGTAAAAATCAACATTTGGATATAACTTACGCACAATAAAATATTCATCCTTTAAAGCTATTTCTTCAAGTTTTTTTGCAATTTTAAGCAGTTCATTATTTTGTTCTAGTTTACTTAGAACCTCATGGCAAGCGCCTTTCAATATACGCGCGCGTGGATCATAATTTTTATAAACACGATGTCCAAATCCCATCAATTTAAATGGATCTTTATCATCTTTAGCTTTTTCGATGAATTTATCTATATCTCCACTTTGCTCTATCTCTTTTAGCATATTTATAACTGCCTCATTAGCTCCACCATGTGCTGGTCCCCAAAGTGTAGCAACTCCTGCAGAGAGGCTTGCAAACAGATTAGAACCAGCCGATCCCACCAATCTGACAGCCGCCGTAGAAGCATTCTGTTCATGATCAGCATGGAGAGTAAATATTTTATCCAGAGCTTTTGCAAAAAGGGCGCTTTTATCATTATCAACAGCATCGCCAAATATCATCTTTAAGAAATTTTCACTGTAACTTAATTCATTGTTGGCATTTATGAATTCCTGATTGTTGATATGCCTATAAATCATTGCAATAATTGTGGAAACTTGCGCTATTGCAGAAATTCCAAAATCTAGGTCTTCACCATTGACATTGTTGCCATGCTTTTCATGGTAAGATGCTGACAAACTTGCAAAACATGCAATTAAAATCGACATAGGGTGAGCAGTCTTTGGAAATGCTTTGATTACATTTGTAACTTGCTCTGATACTTTGGATAATTTTTGTATTTTGAGAAGAAATTTTTTGTGTTGCTCTGAACTGGGTAATTCACCATAGAGCAATAAATAAATCACAGCAGTAAAACTATTATTCTCTGCCAAATCAGCTATATCATGTCCCCTATATTTAAGAACTCCTTCATCTCCATCAATGAATGTAATTGTGGAAGAGCATGAAGCTGTAGAAACAAACCCCGGATCATAAGTGAATAATCCTGTCGTCTTATATAAATCCTTGATATTTAACACGTCAGGACCTATTGTTCCACTTAATACAGGTAGCTCGATTTTTAATCCATTACTTAGTTCTAATAGCACTTTTTTATCCATCACTTAAGCTACTTAAATTTTATACAGAATATACAAACTGAAGAGTATATATTAATACAGTTAACTTTACTTTAACCGTATTAAGCGGTCATCAATGCTTTTACTTTTGCATTTAAGCGACTTATTTTACGCGCAGCAGTATTCCTATGAATAACACCTTTATTCACACACTTGTGTAAATTAGATTCAGCATTCCGAAATGCCAGAACAACATTTTCTTTGTCGCCAGACTTGATTATATCAACCAATTTTCTAATAGAGGTGCGAGTTTTACTTTTCCGCATCTTATTTATTAAAGTGCGCTTTGCTATTACCTTTATCATTTTTTTAGCACTCTTATGATTTGCCATATATTAATACCTAAAATACTGTACTTTTTTTTTAATTATAAAGTTTTTTTGTTAATTTGCAATATCAGTTTTTCCTATGGTTAATCTACTGCTTCTCTCTTCAATAATTTTTTCTAAACTTTGCAAGAATTCATTTTTGTTTAACCCAGGATATATTGGGGGCAATATTTCTATTACTGCCTTTCCGGGATTCTTTCTCAGAGAAAGTATGCTTTTTGGCCAAAACAAACCAGTGTTTAAAGCAACCGGTAACACAGGAACAGATAATACGCTATATAAAGCAGCAATACCTGGTTGATATTTTATATTTTGGTTTATAGTTGTTCTTGTACCTTCAGGAAATATTATTATGCTTCTATTTTCTTTTATACGCATTTTTGCTAGTTTGATTATATGGCGTATAGAACTGATACCATCTGAACGGTTAATAAAAATCATTTTCAGCGCTATAAGATGCAAACCAATGAATGGAATCCATTTCAATTCACGTTTTAAAATAAAAACCGCTTTTCTAAATAGTAGTATAAAAATAAATGTTTCAAATGGAGATTGGTGTTTAGATGCAATGATAAAAGGTTGCTTAGGGATGTTTTCCATTCCCCTCACTTCATATTTAATGCCACATAATAAACGCAGCATGAATAATACAACTCTCACCGAACAGACGAGGAAAATGGTTATTACACACTCAGAAAAGAAAATTACAGGGAGAGTAATGAAAGTATAGAATACCTCCCATAATATAAGAAAGAAATTAAACAATAAACTTGAAATCACAAACTCACATAAATTTATTTAAATTTAACTTTATTACAAATTAAAAACAATAAATTTAATTATTGATCATCTGAGTAATAGGATGCGAATCAGCTAATTTGTCCTTTAACTTTTCGTTAGCAATATGAGTATATATTTGTGTTGTAGAAAGGTTAGTATGGCCAAGAACTTTCTGTATCAACACAATATTTGCTCCGCTATTTAGTAGATGGGTAGCAAAAGAATGCCTAATCACGTGTGGAGAGATTTTATTTTCATCAATATTGCATTTTCTTGCTAACTCCTTCATTAATTGACCGACCCTCTGCCTTGTAATTGGTTTATTAGGTTTATCACCTGGGAATAGCCAATCGGATTCCTTTTCGTTAGGGATCAGATTGTCACGAACTGATAAATAATTTCTAAGGCTCTGCAATGCTTGTTCATTAAAAAGAATTTGCCTCTCTCTACCACTTTTTCCTTTTATTATTATATAGCATTCTTTGTTATTACTGTTTATTAAATGTGACACTTCACATAATTTCATACTAATTAGTTCAGAAACACGCATTCCAGAAGAGTAAAGGATATCTAAAATCGCACATAGCCTTTTACTGCTTATCTCTTTATTTGATTCGCTTGCTGATTTTCTCACTGCGTCCATTAGCAAAAATATTTCTTCGACACTTAAATACTTAGGCAAAGGACGAGAAACTTTTGGATTCTTTAATTCAGCATCATTAGCCGGCGCTGGATTAAAATCTATTATTCCGTCATTAAATAGACACTTGTAAAAATTTTTCATAGCGGATATTTTTCTTGATATAGAGCTACTTTTATATTTTTTTTGTGTACATAAAGATTTCACATAATCTTTAATATTGGTTTTGTTTACACCAACCAAGGTAGTGCCGCTTTCCAATAAAAATTCTTCAAACTGGTGTAAATCCGAACGATAACTTTCCAGAGTATTTTGTGCAGCGGACCTCTCTGAAGCTAAAGCATCTATGTAATATGTTATGTAAAGATTTTCTTTTTTATTTTGCGACTGTTTATTTTTCATTATCAGTTCCTATATTTATTTCTTTGGCTATAATTTGATTAGAAGTGTTCCCTGTGTTTCTTATGAGAAAATATGAGACAAATAAAGCATTTATCAATAGAGTGAACATCACAAACTTTTGCTTTAACCTTTTTCTTAAATTTAATCTTACTCTTATCATAGTTAAATTATAACGTTAAATCTATAAAAAACACCTTATAAAGTGAGCTCTACTATAAATATAGAATACTTCTTAGCTGTATCTATCTATACTTATTATAACATAACATTGATTATAATTCTAACATGGACAGATAGAGATTTCAATTACGTTAGTGTTATGGGTGTTAATAAATTTTTAATATACACCTTTACAAAAGAAGAAGTCAAATGGCATCTTTTTTTAATAAAGTGCTAATAAAAGGAACGGTCACATTCGACCCTATAGATTCATTATCTATCTTCTCTATAATTTTATCAATGCTATAGAAAGAACGTTCTATTCTTGCTAAAATATAATTAATCACTTTTAAATCAATTTTTAACTGTTTATCTGAAAATCGTTTTATTAGCATAATTCTTAATAATTCCTCGCTTGCAGGCAAAATTTTTACGCTGATAGTTGATAATATTCGAGAACTTAAATCTCTTAGTTTGAAGTTAAGCTTTTTTGGTGAAATTGAAGAAGTGATTAGCAGCCTCTTGTCGTTTTCTTTCATGTAATTGTAACAATGTAATAACATTGCTTCATCTTTAATGTTTTGTACGTCTTCTAAAATAAAAGCATCGCTATACCTAATCTCGCTTACGAAGTTATTCACATTGATAAAGATTGCATCGTTTATTGATTGCCAAATATGAGCAAGATGAGTTTTACCGGAGCTTTTAGGTCCAAAAAGAATCAGACATTTCCAAGATAAATCATTAACTACCGAATTATATACGTGCTTATTTTCATCTAAGATGATGTAATTTTGCCGGCTATAATCAGCTTGATTGTTGTTAAATAAATTTAATTGCACGTTGAACCTCTTACGTAACCTCTTTCTGGTAGTAATTTTTGCGCAGAAATTTACTTACGCTCCTCAAATGTGTCAGGTATTCTGGGCTCATTTCTCCTCTTACCATAAATTGATTATGCAAAAGGTCTGTTAGCCGTTTTTATAAAGCTCACTTTTAAAATATTTATTGATTGCATATTCTACTGATACATTGAACATTGCTATTATTGGAATAAAAAGTAATATACCTATAAATCCAAAATATGAAGCGCATATAGTAATTCCCAGAATAATTACAGTTGGATGTATATGAACTTTTTTTCCTATTAATAAAGGAACTAATATGTTTGAATCTATTAATTGCCCAACACCAAATAATAGCAAAACAGCAGCACTTTCAAACCATCCACTAAATTGAGTGATAGCGCTCAAAAACCCAATAATGGTATATAATAATGGCCCTACGTAAGGTATGAACGTTAACATTCCTGATAAAATTCCAATAACAATAGAGTGTTCCAATCCGATTATGCTCAGGCTCACAGAGTAAAAGACCATCATGACAATACATACATTTACCTGCCCCTTTAGATAATTAGATATAATGAAATCCACTTTGGAAAAATAATCTGCAATTTTTCCTCTGTAAGGAATAGGGATTAATTTACTAGCTTTTTCTATAATTAAAGGCCAATCACGTAATATATAGAAAAACACTACAGGAGTAATCACCATTAATGATACCGTGTTAAAGCTTGAACTTAACACTTGGATTACAAAGTTACTAGCAATATCAAGAGCATTCATGAAATAAGATACATAGTTGCTGTAATTTTCTGCTAGATTTTTAGATAAGTGATCAAATAAGCTATCCTCGATTTTTATATTAAGAAATTCTAATACAGAGGGGATTACTTTAAGCTCTAATGAAGGCACTTTACTCACTAAGAAATTTAATATTGAAGTAATTTGAACATATATAATAGGTAAAACAAATGTTATGACTAGTATAAAAGCTATTAATAAAACAAGTATTATAAAAATTACAGAACATGAACGTGGTATTCTATACTTTTCAAACTTAATTACTAGCGGATTAAACAAATATGCAATAATAATAGATATTAAACATGGAAAAATCATAGTACGCATCAGGAATAACATCCCTATTATAAAAAGCAGTATGAAACAAATAGTTATATGACGTTTTTGCATGTGTTTAGCGTAGCTAATTTACTGAAAAATATGCAATTTATTTTTCCTATGTTGAAAGTATTTTACGATTTGTAATACTATCGTTTTTTACTAAAATTTAGTTGTTTAATCCGCAGGCAAAGATAGATTTTGAGCTCTCTAAATATCTCTTTTGCTATTATAATTATGCTAGTTAATAGGGGAAGTAACTTTTATATGATGTCAGAAATTTTATTTTTCGGAAAGAATCTTGGATAGAGAGGAAAGCTTCTACAAAAAGAAATATGTGCGCTAAGAAATACAAAATAGCAGCATTAATAGTTGCAGCGGGAGTAGGCAGTAGATGCAATTCTACGATTCCTAAGCAATATATAAAACTGGCAGGTAAATCTGTTTTATTTCATACAATTAAAAGATTTCTGGCTAACCAATATATAGATTACATAAGAATAGCAATTAATAGAGACCATGAAAGTTTCTATGAGAAAGCTATATCACTAATTACAGACACTAAATTACTAAGCCCTGTATACGGAGGAGAAAACAGGCAAAGTTCAGTTAAACTAGGGCTTGAAAGCTTACAAAAAATTAACCCAGATTTTGTAGTTATACACGATGCTTGTAGGCCTTTTGTGTCAGATGTTCTGATAGATCACTTGGTTGAATCTATGATTAATGATCAATATACAGGAGTAGTTCCAGCAATAGAAGTTGAAGACACTATGTCATTGGTGAGTAATAGTTTTATCGAATCTACGATTTCAAGAGGAAAGCTCAGAGCCATACAAACCCCTCAAATTTTTAATTTCAAAGAATTATTATCATGTCATCAATCAGTCAAAGAATTTACTGACGATTCATCACTAATGGTAGAGCACAAAAAACATGTTGCGATTATTAAAGGTGAGAAAAGCAATTTTAAGTTAACCACAAAAGAGGATATCAATATGGCAAAGCTTCTTTTTGAAGAGCCAAAATTTCGTGTCGGAGCCGGTTATGATATACATAAGTTCATTAAAGTTCAAAATGGTGCTGAAAGCTTTATAAAAATTTGCGGTGTGAAAATTGAACACAACATGGCAATAGAAGCGCACTCTGATGGTGATGTTGCAATACATGCAATCGTTGATGCAATACTCGGAGCACTGGGATGTGGCGACATAGGAGAGCACTTTCCTCCTAGTTCCTCTGAATGGAAAGATTGCAATTCATCTCACTTTCTTGACTTTGCTGCTAAAAAAGCAAAAGAAAAAGGGTACAGCGTGTCTAATTTAGATATTACTATAGTTTGTGAAGAGCCTAAAATATCGCCTTACAAAGTAGAAATGAAGAAATTCATATCAAAAGCATTAGAAATTGATGATGAATTTGTAAATATCAAAGCAACCACTGCAGAGAAATTAGGTTATATTGGAAGAAATGAAGGAATAGCAGTGCATGCTTCTGTGTTATTGCATACAAACTTTTATTGGAAATAGAAACGAAAAAACTTACTTGACATTCTTCGCCAGCCCCCTTATCATGAAACTGAAGCTATTTATTTATCTTCTCTGTACAGATTAAATGACAAAAAAACTCACGTATCTGGCGTCCCATGTTTAAT
>NZ_JAPQLE010000095.1:0-9755 GCF_028982185.1 Wolbachia endosymbiont of Drosophila baimaii
TAGCTAGTTATTCACTATCCATTTTTTAAGTTGGCGTTTTTTTATGTTTTAAACGCTTTATAAGCGCGTTTCAGCTTATGTAGGTAGAAGTTTGATAAAGACATAAGGTGCACATAGTGCAAAAAATTAAACATGAGACGCCAGATACGCGAGTTTTTTTGTCATTTAATCTGTACAGAGAAGATAAATAAATAGCTTCAGTTTCATGATAAGGGGGCTGGCGAAGCTTGTCAAGGAAGTTTTTTGTATCTTAACCTTAGATTTGAGAAATCTTATAGGCTTTTGTTCTCATGAAAATTATGTTCTCATGAGTAAATTAATGTTATCCTTTTTTGTTGATCTGAAGTTTCTTATGTTCATACACTTACGTGTTCATAGTGTTTATTCGCTGCTTGAAAGCTCGGTTAAAATTGAGGAGCTGATCGGCCTTTGTTTGCGAAATAAAATGCCAGCGGTTGCAATTACTGATTCAGGTAACTTGTTTGGCTCACTTGAATTTGCAGAATATGCGGCAAGTAGGGGAATACAGCTAATAATAGGATGCAATATTATAGTTAAACATTCAGAACAAAATTTACCTATATTATTGCTTGCAAAAAATGAGCAAGGGTACACTAATTTAGTCACTTTGGTGAGTGAGTCTTTTAGAAAGCGCAAGAATAACAGCGATATTCCTTACGTTGATTTTGATGAGCTATTGAATTTAAGTACGGGTCTGATCGCTTTAACCGGTGGATGTTTGGCTCAACTATTGTTGGGGCAAGATAAAGAAACGGTTGAAAAACTGCTTTCAGCATTCAATGGTCATTTATATGTTGAATTGCAGCGTCATGGGCTGAATAAAGAGCTAGAGCTTGAAGAAGCTTTGATAGACTTTGCTTATCAGCGCAATATACCACTAGTTGCAACGAACGATGTGTTTTTTCCAAATAGGTCTGACTATGAGGCTTATGATATATTAACGTGTATATCGGAGGGGAGTTATGCCCTGGAGAATAACAGAAAGAAGTTAACTACCGAGCATTACTTCAAGTCTGTGGCAGAAATGGAGGAGCTGTTCAGCGACATTCCCGAAGCAATTCATAACACTTTAGTGATAGCTAAGCGGTGCTCTTACATGCCAAGAAGCAGGCAGCCTATTTTGCCTAAATTTCCTTGTCGAGAAAATAAAACTGAGAATGAAGAACTGAGGGAGCAGGCAGTTGCAGGATTAGAATTCCGTATTGCGAATGAGACAGACATAGACCTTAAACAATACTACGATCGGCTGAATTACGAACTGAGTGTGATAACTTCGATGAACTACGCTGGCTACTTTTTGATAGTTTCTGATTTCATTCGTTGGAGCAAAGCAAATGGCATTCCAGTTGGTCCAGGAAGAGGCTCTGGTGCTGGATCAATTGTTGCTTGGGGCTTGCAGATTACAGACCTTGATCCAATAAAGTTTGGCCTAATATTTGAAAGATTTTTGAATCCTGATCGTGTATCGATGCCTGACTTTGATATCGATTTCTGCCAAGAGAAAAGGGACCTGGTTATTGATTATGTTCAGAAAAAGTACGGTTATGTTGCTCAAATAATCACTTTTGGAAAATTGCAAGCAAGGGCAGTATTGCGTGATGTTGGTAGAGTATTGCAAATGCCTTACTCTCAAGTGGATAAAATATCTAAAATGGTTCCATTTAATCCAGTAAATCCTGTAACTTTATCACAAGCGATAGAGTTTGATCAAAACCTGCAGAAAGAGCGGGATAGTGATGAGGTAATTGCAAAGCTTCTTGATATATCGCTAAGGCTCGAAGGAATATATCGTCACGTTTCAACTCATGCTGCTGGAATTGTAATATGTGATCAAAAGTTGGAAAATTTTGTTCCTGTGTACTACGATCCAAATTCGGCTCTGCCAATCACTCAATACAGCATGAAATATGTGGAGAAAGCTGGGCTAATAAAATTTGATTTTCTTGGACTTGGTACGCTAACGCTAATAGATCATGTATGTCGTTTAATTAATCGTGATGGAAAAAAGATTGATATTTCTTCAGTTTCTTTGAATGATCAAAAAACCTATGAGATACTCTCAAGCGGTGATTCAATTGGAGTGTTTCAGCTTGAAAGTTCGGGAATGAGAGAAGCTTTAATTAAACTAAAACCGGACTGCATTGAAGATATTATCGCTTTAATTTCCCTTTATCGTCCAGGACCTATGGATAACATTCCAACTTATGTTGCAAGAAAACACGGACTTGAAAAGCCAGATTATATTCATCCGTTACTTGAGGAAGTATTAAAAGAGACATTTGGGGTAATAATCTACCAAGAACAGGTGATGGAAATAGCGCGTATTCTCTCTGGATACAGTCTCGCAGAAGCAGATTTGCTAAGACGTGCCATGGGTAAGAAAATTAAGGAAGAGATGGATAAACAACGTGAACTTTTTGTCCAAGGGGCAACAAAAAATGGCGTTGATTATGACAGGGCAAGTTATATCTTTGACCTTGTTGCAAAATTTGCTGGTTATGGGTTCAATAAATCTCATGCTGCAGCATATGCGGTTATATCTTATCAAACGGCTTACCTTAAAGCTAATTATCCATTAGAATTTTTTACAGCACTAATGAATCTGAATATTGATGATAGAGATAAACTGAATTTATTTTATCATGCAGCAAAGTTTAGTGGCGTTACCGTTCTTCCACCTGATATAAACAAGTCTCAAGCTGAATTCTCAATAGAGGATGAACGCATACGTTATGGTATTGCTGCCTTGAGGAATGTTGGTTTTTCTATAGCGGAAGGAATAGTGAACGTACGTTCAAGCGCTTGTAAGGACATATGGGAATTCATTCAAAATTCAGGTCATACAATAAATAAGAGAGCGCTAGAAAGCCTGATTAAATCCGGAGCATTCGATAGCGTGCATAAGAACAGAAAGCAGCTATATGAGTCAATGGACACGCTGATTTACTTTGCAAATAAAAACAAACAGGATAGAGAATCAAGTCAAGCTGCTTTGTTTGGTAGTCTTGATGTCCTCAAACCGAAACTTGAGAATGTGGAAGATTTTGATGAAGAGGAAAAATTAGAACATGAGTTATTTTCACTAGGATTTTATTTAACTAATCATCCGCTTGAAAAATTTAGAACTCTTCTGGAAAAGTTAAATATTGGGTTTATCGGAGAAAATAGAACAGCAAAAACTGCTGGGGTAATATTAAATGCACGTATGAGAACTTCAGAGCGTGGAAGGTTTGTTATCCTCACACTTTCTGATCCCCATAACGTTTCTGAAATAGCATTCTATAATAATGAAATAATAGAAGAAAAAAGAGATTTATTTTCACCAGGAACATTTGTAACAATTGATCTTGAAGCTTCGGAAAATACAACAAGATTGGCAGGCAAAGATATATCTGAGTTTACAAAAAGAATCACTTCTACAATAAAAGAATTAGTTCTCACCACTGAGTGCACGGATTCGCAAAAAGCCGCTATGGAATTAAACGCAATATTGAAAGATGAAGGCAGAACCAAAATAATGCTAAAACTTCTTCTCGAAAAACATAAAGTGAGCATCTTATTACCAGGTGCGTACTCAATTGCTCCTCAAGTTATGTATGAAATATCTAACTTAAGCTGGATTAAAGGCGTAGAAATTAACACAAATAACTTGCTTATATAAAAAAGCTTTATATAATGAAATATTTAATCGGTATTGAAGGAAGATATAGTGAATCTTTATGAATTTACTTTTATAACACAACAAGGATTATTACAGCAAGAAGTAGAGGAGATGGTCCAAGAGCTAGCTGTTTCATTGAAAAATATTAAAGCAGATGTTATGTTCCAGCAAATCAGGGATATTCTGAAAAAAGGAAATGACAAGCTTACAACACAAGAGTTAGAAGTGCGTGCTGAAAACATTAAAGAAGGTCTAGTTGCTTACTCTGATTTCTTGGAAGATCTTACAAAAATTTTATGGGTTGAATTAGAAGAAGATTTTTCAAATTTGAAAGAAGTGAAGTCAAAAATCGATGAAGAGTTGAAAGATGACCTAAAAGATTTAGGAATAACGCAAGATTTTACAAAATTTCTAGGAGGCAGTACTAAAAGTGCGTTTATCCATAACGCAGTAAATGCTTTGAAGAGAAATATTTCAGAACATCTAATAAAGATTTTTCAAGATATTTTGAAAGATTTTAGAATAAACGGTCCAACTCAATCGAGCAAAGCATTGGAAATGCTTTTGAAAAACATTGAAGCATCAGGATTAATCAAGTATGAACGTTGGGGTCTTTTGGATTTTGCATATCACACAAATAAAATGAAGAGCGGTCATTATTGTATAATGTGCATAAGTTCTACTGCAAGCATTCTGGATGAATTTGTGCGTAGAATAAAACTTAATGAGAACGTTATTCGCCACTTTCCTGTGCAGGTTGATAAAATTTTTGAAGGTAAATCTTATATGATGGATAAACAAATTGAGGGGCAAAGCACATAATGATGAAAAGACGAAATAGTTTTAATAATTCTTACGTATCTGTAAATAATAGGACTGGCTTTAGGCGTTCTAAAGTTTGCCCTCTTGCTGCGTCTAAAGATGAAGACATAGATTATAAGAATATAGATTTATTATCCAAGTTTACCTCTGACTATGGTAGGATATTACCTAGAAGATTAACAGGCGTATGTGCAAAAAAACAAAGGAAGTTACGCTTAGCGATCATAAGGGCACGTTTTTTAGCTCTTATTCCTTACTGTACTAAAAAAGTTTAGGTAATTTATGTTGATAATTTTAAAGGAAAATATAAGGACTTTAGGTAAGCTTGGTGAAGTTGTCAAAGTTAAACCAGGTTATGCACGTAATTTTCTTTTTCCACAAAGAAAAGCGGTGAAAGCTACCAAGGAAAATTTAACAAAACTAGAGGAGCAACGTTTATTACTGGAAGAAGAGAATATAAAAAGATTAAATGTAGCAAAAGAGCTTGCATTGTCACTACATGATAAGTTTGTGGTATTGATAAAGCAAGCTTCAGAGGATGGTAAAATTTTTGGTTCTGTAACAACACGTGAAATTGCGAAAATTTTACTACAAGAAGGACATGTGATAGATCACCGTAGTTTATCTTTTGGTGGAGTAAGCATCAAAAACTTGGGTGAATACCAAGTAAACGTAGAATTACATAGTGAAGTAGTAGTACCAATTACTATATACGTCGTGAAATCCGAAACAGATGCAAATGAGCTAAGGCAAGTAAAATTGCAAAATCAGAAGTCTGAGCAACAAGAGGCAGAGCAAGATGCGAATAAAGAAGCTACTGATGGTGATGATAGCTGATCAAAGATGATCCCTTGTTATAGTCGTAAAGAAATGTCTGCCATGGCTAAGCTGGTGTCATCCCAGTGCTTCCCTCATGTCATCCCAGTGCGTGACACTGGGATCCAGTTTATTTCATCATGGACATTATTTTATGCTTCTAGAATCCGTTGTCCATTGAATAATTTGCAAATACTTTTATACCTGGATTCCAGTGTCACGCACTGGAATGACACCATTATTGGAATAAATCAAAAATGATTCCCCGCTATAGCAGAAAAGAAATGTCTTCCATTTGGGAGGAAAATAATAAATTTAATATATGGCTTAAAATAGAAAAATTAGCGTGTGAAGCTCAAGCAAAGTTAGGAGTGATTCCGAATAATATTGCTGAGAACCTCTCTGGTGCTATTGAATTTGATGTTGAATGTATCAACGAAATTGAATCCATTGTAAAACACGATGTTATAGCTTTTCTGACATACATTGCTAAAAAAGCGGGAGTTGATGTTCGTTATCTTCATTATGGAATGACAAGTTCTGATGTTTTGGATACATGCCTTGCGGTGCAACTGAAAGAGTCCTGTGATATTTTGCTCGAGAATCTAAAAAATTTACTTGCAGCATTGAAAAAAAAAGCTGAGGACTATAAAGATATTGTTTGTGTTGGACGCAGTCACGGAATGCATGCAGAACCAACAACTCTTGGAATAAAATTTGCCAGATTTTATGCTGAATTTAAACGCAATTATCAGAGATTAATTAGCGCGCAAAAAGAGATCTCAATTTGTAAAATATCAGGTGCAGTAGGCAATTTTGCAAATGTTGATCCGTTTGTTGAAGAATATGTAGCGAAAGAAATAGGACTCATACCTGAAATCATATCGTCTCAAGTCATTCCTCGTGATAGACATGCTATGTTCTTTTCAGTTTTGGGAGTGATTGCAAGCTCAATAGAAAATGTTGCTGTTGAAATTCGTCATTTGCAAAGAACTGAAATCGGCGAAATTTCTGAGCATTTTTCCACTGGGCAGAAGGGAAGCTCTGCTATGCCACACAAATGTAATCCTATTTTAAGTGAAAATCTGACTGGACTCTCACGTTTAATACGCAGTTATGTTTTTCCTGCGTTAGAAAATGTTGCATTGTGGCACGAACGTGATATATCACACTCGTCTGTGGAAAGATGCATTGCTCCTGATGCTTGTGTAACAATGGATTTTGCTTTAGTGCGATTAACAGATTTGATAGATAAATTGGTGATCAATAAGGAAAACATTGAAAAGAACTTAAATTCTTCAAAAGGTTTAGTTTTCTCACAGCGTGTATTGCTTGAGTTAGTAAATAGTGGTTTGGCGAGGGAAGAGGCGTATAAAATTGTTCAGAGCAATGCAATGAAAGTGAAACAAAACAACAGTGATTTTCTGGCCGAATTGAAACAAGATAAACCCTTACTTAAGGTTATTAACTCGGAAAAACTTGAATCTTTGTTTGATTTGAAGTATTATACGAAACATATAGATCGTGTGTATAATAAGGTTTTTAATTAGGCTGAGTAGCTCAGTTGGTAGAGCAGGAGGATCATAATCTCTTGGTCGGGGGTTCAAGTCCCTCCTCAGCCACTCGAACTAAACTATGTTTAGCAAAGCAGTGCTATTGGTGAAACCCAGTGTCAGTTACTTGGAATGAGTTGTATATCCACTTAGGTGAGGAGACAATGGATAAGAGATTGTGAAAAGGGTTTAGCTTTTGGCCTATGATCTCTTTAAATGACAGAATTTCACTACAAAACTTAACTTTCTTCTATGCAGTTAGCTAAGTCAAGAAAGGTGAATCTATCTCTTGTTGTAAACGCAAGATCGACCACTTTACAATATTGTTCTTTATTCCAACTGAGGTGCTCTGGTAAGTGTGGAATTGATAGATCTTCAAATATTTTTTGCAGGTGTTTTGCAGGTAGTAAATTTTGCTTAATTAAACTGGAAATATTATGCCATTCTTTACAAATAATCTCTTGGATTTTTTGCTGCATAATTTGCTTCTGTTCAAAAGTTCTTACAAATTCGATATTATCAAAGCACTGAGTTATATGTTTTACATCTAAAGTGGTCGGTTTGATAATCGGGTTTTGTATTGATAATATCTTTTCCTGCAAATTAGCCATGGTAATCGTCGTAACAGCAATTTTTTCGCCATGTAGTAAGGAATGATCTCTTGTTACCATTTCCATTGCGTGAGCTATCATATGCTCTCCTTGGCTTGCAGAATAGCTGCCTTTTGATATTACCATTCCAAGTCCTGAAATTAGTAGAACTTCCATAAGTAATAGGACCACTTTTCTACTTCTTTTAGTAAGCGCCGTATACTCTCTTAGCAAAATTTGCTCAAAATCGCGAACAAGTGTAAAAGGTAATTCATTGTATTCTGTGCCAAGCAACAAATGAGATAGTAGCCAGTCAGCCTGAACTGTTGAACGACAAATGAAATCTGCAAATCCGCTTAATGTGAGACGCAGTGGTGCATTGGCAAGTATGTCTATATCTATATATACTGCTCTTGGAAGATGTGCTTTGAACGATTTTTTATATCCATTTACTAATATTGAAGCATTTGCAGAGGTATATCCATTCATAGAAGCGGCTGTTGGGAACGATATATAATCTTTTTTCTCGAGGTAGCTTGCATATTTGCAGATATCGTTAACAGTGCCGCTACCAAA
Organism: Wolbachia endosymbiont of Drosophila baimaii; assembly: GCF_028982185.1. Taxonomy (NCBI): domain Bacteria; kingdom Pseudomonadati; phylum Pseudomonadota; class Alphaproteobacteria; order Rickettsiales; family Anaplasmataceae; genus Wolbachia; species Wolbachia endosymbiont of Drosophila baimaii. The sequence continues at coordinate 8,040 of NZ_JAPQLE010000095.1, forward strand.
TGCAACTATTAAGTCACTGTCTTTTGCTTTGTTTCTAACTAGATTTACGGTTTCAAGAGAGGCAGCTCTGCTTGGTGTCATGCAAGTAGCTGACACTGGGATCCAGGAAAACAACTTATGGATTCCAGTGTCACGCGCTGGAATGACAGGTGGAGCTGGAATAATTAAGTTAGGAATTTTATTAAGTACGTTTTTGTTTAAAAGTTTTGCTGTATTTTTATCTGCAACTAGAAAGACGTCATTTCCGTGTCGTGTGCATATTTCATAGATATCATCAGCAAGGTAGTAATCTGTTATTACTTCCCTTAGAAAAGTTTGTTCGGTTTGATGTAATATTTGTTTTAAATAGTGCACAGAGTGTTTACAATATAGCAGTATAAGTATTTTAAGATTGACATGAAAATTGACCCTGTAGAGCTAACTAGGAAACTGATCTCTTTTGAGAGTATAACACCAGAAGACAGCGGGGCAATAGAGTATATAGCAACAATCTTCAAGAAGAGCGGCTTTGATTGTGAGATTTTAGAATTTGGTGATAAAGTTAAAAATCTTTATGCGAAATATATAAATGGAGTACCAAATTTGTGCTTTGCTGGGCACGTTGATGTTGTACCACCGGGTCAGTTAAAAGATTGGGTATTTGGTCCATTTAATCCAGAAGTGAGGGATAGAATGCTATATGGAAGAGGGGCCGCTGATATGAAAAGCGGAGTAGCTGCATTTATTGCTGCTATGGTAAATTTGATTGCAGAGAAGTTTCAATTTAATGGTTCGATAAGTGCATTGATTACCAGTGCTGAAGAAAGCATGGAAGAATATGGAACAAAGGCAGTTTTGGAATGGATGAAAAATAAGCAGAAAAAGATAGATTTTTGTGTGGTTGGCGAACCAACCAGTAGTGAGAAATTAGGTGATACCATAAAAATAGGCAGAAGAGGTTCTGTAACATTTGAATTAATTTGCCATGGAAAACAAGGGCACGTTGCCTACCCAGACCTAGCAGACAATCCAATATATAAGGTAATATCGATATTGAGTAAGGTAAAAAATACTACTTTTGATCATGGTAATAAATATTTTCAGCCTTCACATTGCGAAGTTACTACTATCGATGTTGGAAATAATACTAGCAATCTAATACCTGGCTCAGCAACTACACGTTTTAACATTCGATATAACAATGAACAAATACCGGGTGGCTTATATAAGCTGATTGATGAAATATGCTCCAGTGTAACTAGCGATTATAAACTTTCTGTGCATAGCAGCAGGGACGTTTTCCTCTCTACTCCCGATAGAAATACTGATATTATGCTTGATGCAATAAGTAAGGTTACCAACATTGATGCTATACTTAGCACAAGTGGTGGCACATCTGACGCTGCGTTTATCAAAGATGTTTGTCCAGTGATTGAATTTGGTATAATCAACAAAACCGCACATCAGATAAACGAATGCGTATCAGTAAACGATATACACAAGTTAACAGCTATATATAAGGAATTTATAGAAAATTATTTCAATCCCACTAATAAAATATTGAATCAGGTCAACGTGGTTAGTAATATATCTAGTGGTCCATTGTTAGCTTAGATGTAATCAGATCTCTTGCATAACTGTTGTTTGAATAATATAGCATTTCTCATAATAGTCCGAACAGGTCATAGGAAGGCAGAATCAACAGCACGACGAAAGGATTCGAATAGAGGAATGTTT
>NZ_JAPQLE010000096.1:0-5199 GCF_028982185.1 Wolbachia endosymbiont of Drosophila baimaii
AAACATTCCTCTATTCGAATCCTTTCGTCGTGCTGTTGATTCTGCCTTCCTATGACCTGTTCGGACTATTATGAGAAATGCTATACTTTGTACTGTGGTGGCAGGACTGATGCAGGAGTTCATGCTTTAGGACAAGTTGCTCATTTTGATATGGAAAAGGAATTTGAGCTTTATAGAATAAGGAATGCAATAAACTATCATTTAAAATCAATTCCTATAGTCGTGCTTAATGCAGAAGTTGTAGATGATGCGTTTCACGCACGGTTTTCAGCAAAAAAAAGATATTACGAATATAGAATAGTTAATCGCTATGCTCCTGCCACTCTGGAGACGGGTTATGTATGGCAAGTGTTTAGCCCACTTGATGTAAATATTATGCGTGAAGCTGCTAAACATCTACTTGGAAAACATGACCTTTCAAGTTTCCATTCAAAAGATTGTCAAGCCGCAAATCCGATAAGAACAATTGATGATATCGATATAATACAAAATGGGAATCATATACACATCAAAATATCTGCTATTTCCTTTTTACATAACCAAGTGAGGATTATTGTGGGTACTTTAGTTGAATTTGGAAAAAATAGAACCAATCCGCAAGAAATGCTAAATATATTAAACCAATGCAAAAGAAGTGCCGCTGGAGTTACTGCACCACCTTTTGGCTTATATTTGGCAAAGATAGATTACTAATTTAATAAAAGCTAGTGAAATAAGTGCCATACCGCCACGGTATCTCCAGATTCCGCTAACAAGCAGCGAGATGACGAGTTTAAGTTCTCATTGGCATTACTACATATAATGCACTTGAATCGTCTTCATCAGTGATAATTGTAGCACTATTACCATCGGCTAAGCTAAACTTACATTTATTTTTTATGCAGGATAGAACATCAAGTAAATAACGCGAGTTGAACCCTATTTCTATAGGGGCTTCATTGTAGTCCACTTCTATGGATTCAGTTGCATCACTGCACTCTTGGGAGTTTGAATGCAGAGTTAGCAGCTTTTCTTGTAGTGAGAATTTAATAGATTTTACTTTATCAGATACAACAACGGAAACTCGATCTATAACGTCTGAAAGTTTTTTACTTTCAATAATCATATGCTTATCTTGAGATGCTGGAATAACTGCTTTATAATTTGGAAAAGTTCCATCTATTAATTTTGATATTAGAATATATTCACCGCATGTAAACTTGATTTTTCTGTCTGAGAGTTTTACTTTAATTTCATTACAATCGTCCAATATTTTTAACAGCTCCATAACAGTTTTACGTGGAATGATCACACCAAATTCGCCATTGATGTTCCCAGGCTTTGGCCTCTTTATACATGATAAACGATGGCCATCAGTTGCAACGCAGTACAGAAATTGCTCATCTGTATGTAGATATATTCCATTTAAACTATACCTTGTATCATCTAGTGATACAGCAAATTTTGTTTTAGTTAATAAGTCTATCAGGTCTGTATTTAGTAGAGTAAAATCATGTTTATAATTGTCTTCTTCAAGAGCAGGAAAGCTGCTTGAAACTACATTCGGTAAAGAAAAGTTTGCATTTCCGCAAGACATCAATAATTTTCCTTGGTTGTTTACTTCAAAATTGACATCCAAATCAGCGGGTAACTTCTTCACTATGTCATGTAAAGTATGTGCTGAAATTTTTACTTCTCCTTCTGTTAATACGGTTGCAGCAAGTGAGGCAAACATTGAAATGTCAAGATCAGTTGCCATTAATTTTATGCTGCCGTGTTGTGCTTTGATATTTATACACGCCAAAACATCTATTGCATTACGCCTTTCAACCACTCCACTTACTCTGGATAATGTATTTAAAAGACTTGTGCGGCTCACGCTAAAACGCATCTGCTCGCACACAGAATTTTGCTTTTTGATTTCTGTATCTACACCTGCAACCTCTGACATTGCTAACTCTCAAAAATATATTTTAAATGATATCCACATCCCATATAAAGTAAAGTGCTATTTATATTTCCATTGAAAGAGTAGTCTAGTTTATACTATAGCTGGGTATTCTGTTACAATAATTTACTTTGTATGGCATAAATCATGCATTTTTTGATACGCTTTTTGAAAACCAAGTAGGGAATAAGTATCATCAATGGTCACTGTTTTTGTTTTTCCATTAACTACCATTGATAATCCCTGCTTCATTTTTAGAATGAGATCTTGATCTATTTTTGTATGCTCTGCCCACGCAAAACTTCCCTGTATTATGGGCAGTGTATATTTAATTTTTTTGTCGATATTGAGAGCTACAGGCTCCTTGTCATACTGAAAACCAGAGGTAACGCTTACCTCATCTGCTTTTTTATCAACATAACTAACCATTACATACGGCTTGCGGTTGGTTGTATAATGTTCGCTTTTTTTTTTAGGATAGGATACAATATAACATACTTTCTCTCCATCTTCCAATGCAGTATACACGAGCCAATCTTTATATTTTTCCTTCAATTGCACATCACTAACTGATGCAAAAGCGCCTATCGAAAAAAATATTAGAAATATAAAAAAACTACGCATACAAACCAAATTTCAAACTTTCAGATTGTATATATCGTTTTACCTTAGCCATCGCCTGCTCAGCCAACTGCCTTATTCTTTCTCTTGAAACACAATATTTTTTACTAAGTTCATCCAAAGTTTGAATGTTTTCAGACAAATATCTACTGATAAAAATGTCTCTTGCCCTTTCGTTGAGGCTCGCTAGTGCATTGTTTAAAATTGTTTCTTTTAATTCTTTTTCTTCATGATTCTGATAGGTTACTTCTTGACTGACCAAGTTACATGGGATCATATCTTGCAACTCCCTTTTAGAGTCATCACCTATTTTTATGCAATCGTTTAGCGACTGATCCTTACAAGCCAAACGGTAATTCATCTGCAGAACGTCTCCTTCAGATACAGAAAGCTCATTAGATATTGCTTTTATCTCTTCATTATTTAAAGTTTCCCTGTTTGTATACTGTAAAATTCTTTTTTTTATTTTACGTAAACTAAAAAATAGTCTTCTTTGTGCTTGCGTTGTGCCTATTTTCACAAACGACCAAGATTTCAATATAAAGTCTTTTATTGAAGCTTCAATCCACCACACCGCATAAGTTGAAAAACGAAACCCTAAATCAGGATTAAACTTTTTCACTGCATGCATTAAACCCATATTTCCTTCCATGACCAGGTCCATCAACAATAGTCCATAATTTTTGAATTTCATTGCAATTTTCACTACCAAATTCAAATGGCTGGTAATCAATTTATGAGCAGAAGAAACATCCTTATATTGGTTCCAATTTTTTGCTAATCGTACCTCTTCCTCTTGAGACAGCATAGGAAACTTTTGCACCCTAGCAATATATTGCATGAGATTGGTTCTGCTATCGACACATAAGTTTGCCATTGAGGTCAACATAACAACTTAAATTAAAACTTCATGCATATAATATATTGATTTTCCAGCAAAAATTCAAGCTTTGATTTGAAAAAAGTACAAATTTTCCATCTAATTTCTTGGAGACAGTAGGCCGCAGTGTTAGCTAATTGGATAACATTATGTAACTTTAGATGATATTCTACCAGTACAATGGTAAACGTTATAGCTTAAACACATAGCAAATAGTGTTATTCCAGTGCCTTGACACTGGAATCCACATTTCTTTTTTCTAGATCCCAGTGCCATGCTACTTGAATGACAAGAAAAAACCCACTGGGATAACAAGACTGAGATAGACTAAAAATTAAACGCTACTCCAGCTTCTGCACCAACAGTGCTGTAAAGGACTGTATGTCCTCCTTTGTCTTTCTCACCACCGCTTTTATCGAAATTAGCACCATAAGAACCGAAATAACGAGCTCCAGCATAAAGTTTGACTTCTGGAGTTACATCATAACTAACACCAGCTTTTACTTGACCAGCAAAACCAAATTTACTTTTTTGATCATCCACAGCGTCTTTTAAAGGAGTGCTAATATACGCTGCACCAACACCAACACCAACATATGGAGTGATAGGCATATCTTCAATTGCTATATCGTAATAAACGTTAACTAGCCCTGAAATTGCTGTTAAACTGTCTGCAATAGTATCTGGCGTAAATTTTGCATCTGTAACATCATTTTTGTTTAGGTATGAATAAACTCCTTCAACATCAACCCTGATGTCGTCCATTTTGTAACCAAACGCACCACCACCAGCTATAAAAGATGCTTTTAATGGATTATGAATGCCTGTGGCCTTTTTATATTCAATACCTTCAATTTTTGTGAAAAGAGGTAAAACTTCACCGTTGTATTGCAAACGAACGTAGTAGCTAGTTTCTTCATCACTTATTGGACCAACAGGATCTGAAAAAGCAGAGTTTGATAAACTTAGCAACGTTGCTAAAGCGGCTGCTGAAAAAAACTTTTTATAATGCATAATTGTCCTCGTAAAAAAAATTAAAATTCCACTTTAGCAGTCTAAGTAACAACTAAAGTTAAGTCAAGTGCTAACTTAATAACACAAAATATTCTACATTTTAACTAATTTTTAGGAGAAGACAAAGATTTTATTAATGAATAAATACGACTTTTGATTTTTTGGTATAGCTAACACAGGTAAGATTTACTATCGAAAGACCTCGTCATCTCGCTGCTTGTTAGCGGATGAGAAATCCACAACTGTACGAACATTGCAATTTGGGCCTACCAGGAGGGCAATGCCTCTTATCCAAGTACCATCTTCTTGTCATCCCAGTCTGGGATGGCTTTGTTGCATCACACTTTATGAGATGGTGATTTATGGTAAATTCATGTAACTATCTTAAATTTAGCCATACCAATATCAGTGAATTTATTAAGCAAATAGCATTTGATTAGCAGTTCTTTTTCTCGATTTATCTCAGATTTATTCCTAAAACTAAATCCGAATATTTGCTTTAATCTTGAGAAAAACCCTTCAATATAAGATCTTTTCCCATAATTTACTTCTTTTTTCCATTCTTTCATGCCATCTTCACCGTATAATTTTATTAACCTAATAGCAGCATTCCTGTCAGACATATAATCTATTTCTGGATGTTCTGCCGCATTGTTTATTGGTGGAATTTTTGTCTTTATATCATATTCGTTACACAACTTATAAAACTTGTGCCTATCACATGCTCTATCTGCATATAGTGCTTTTATGGCATGCT
>NZ_JAPQLE010000097.1:0-3033 GCF_028982185.1 Wolbachia endosymbiont of Drosophila baimaii
GTAGTGCGAAAAATTAAACATGAGACGCCAAATACCCTAAGTTTTTTGTCATTAACCTGCACAGATTGCGAAGATAAATAAATAGCTTCACTTTCATGATAAGGGTGCTGGCGAAGGGTATCAAGCAAGTTTTTTGTTTCTATTCCCAATGTTATATGGTTATGTAAGAAGTCTAATAGCAAATTTTTAAGTTCCTCTTTAACTCTTTAACCAGCGGGCTCGCATGAGGAGAGGAGAGTAAAGATCTTCTTCCATAGATATCTTAACACTTTTTTCTTCTTCTACAGTTGGCGGATGAGTAAGAAAGTGAACCTTTGGTGCACCACTAATTATTGCCATTGGTGTTTGCTCCGCCCCTTCCCCCATAACTAAAACAGCAGACGTTGCCAGCGCATCAAGAAGATTGACTTGTGTTACTTGCAGTGGTTGATCATAAAGATCTGGCTTGCCTATATAGGAATAAAGTGGTTCAAATCCACACCAACCAAGAGCAACGCCCGTAACCCCACGACGCATAGGTGTTACATTACTATCTGTAATCAAAATACCAAGATGTTTTATGCAGTGTTTTGTCTTGAGATAGTTCCATATTGACAGAGCTGTTTTCTGAACATCTTTTGGATATAGAATATACACCTCATTACCATTTGATTCATCAATACCAGCAGATGGAATTAAGATATTATCTTTAATCGTTAAACAGATACTGTGAGCCACATCAACAACTGCATCAGCTTCCCTTTTGATTAGCTCTTCTTTAGAACAAGCAGTTTTATAAACTACTCGTTTTTGACAAATTGAAATGATTTTTGATGTGATAGCAAGAACAACTTCCTCCCTTAGCAGCTCTGAAACATAGCGATCAAGAACCTGCTCTAATACTTCTCCACATTCAATGCGGTGGGTATAAATTGCTTCAATATGCATATTAATGTGTTAGCTTGCATATAGTATAGTCTTTTGTTTTGGTAAGAATAGTTTTATTCCATCCATCAAGAAGTGTTAAGTTGAAATATACATCACCTTTATAGGGTTTGTGAATTTCTGTTATGATAAGCTCTGAAATTAGATTATATTCTAAAAAAAGATGCGCTATTTGTGCTCCACCAATCACAAAGATTTGAGGGTAACTCCAATTACTTTGGATTGACAAAAACTCTTGCATAGAAGAAATAATAGTGCATTTTACTCCTCTGTTAAAACAAGAATTTAATTTGTCACGAGAAAAAACAATAGGAATACGATTCCCTAATATGTCTTGAGGCATAGTTTCAAATGTCTTTCTCCCCATAACAATAACTTGTTTGTCAGTCACCTGACGAAAATGATCTAACTCACTTGGATAATGCCAGGGCAATCCATTATTTATTCCAATTACCCCCTCGGGATCAACAGCCATAATTCCGATAACTAGCATCCCTGTAAAGCAGCTTGAGCTACAAAAAATCGCATGTGATCACGCACATTATGCACTCGAAGGAAATCAACCTTGTTGTGCAATGCAGATGATAAAGCAATTGTTTCTAAATCCCGGTTAAAGACAGGTTCTGTAGAAAAAGAAGAAATAAATGACTTTCTAGAATGACCAACCAGAACTTTGCAGCCAAAACTTTGCAATGCTTCTATATTGCGTAAAAGCCAGATATTCTGATATAGAGATTTGCCAAAACCAATACCAGGATCAATAATGATCGAGCTTTGGTCAAAACCTAGAGCTAGTAATCTATTAATGTTCCTTTCTGCCCAATTATTTATGGTATCAATTGGATCAATGTCACTTGGGATAATGTTGTTACTATGTGGTGGTATAGAGAGTGAATGCATAATAACGATACTACATCCACTGCTAGCAATCGCTTTTAAGGTATTATCATCTAGATCTCCCTTCTGATCGTTTACCCAGGCAATGTTGTAGTGCTCCAAAACATTCAAAATAACATCTGGCCAGAAACTATCAATGCTGACTTTAATATCGCCAGCTTTCATATAATGACTAAGATTATCAAGCACTGGTTTTAAGCGTGCATATTCTGCTTTTGGAGTTTGTATTGAGGAGCCAGGTCTTGTTGATTGAGCACCAAGTTCAACTATGCTTGCACCATCTGATAACAGCCGCAGTGCCTGCTTGGTTGCTTGATCTGCATCATAATAAAGACCACCATCTGAAAATGAATCAGGAGTAATGTTGACAATACCCACAAGCTCTGGCGAAAGCGTAAAACTCTTTAAAAAACAATCTTGAATATTAGGGATATCATAAGCAACAGTACCGAACGTTTTGTTGATTATTGGAGTATTATCCATAGGGTTCAGCATTGCCATCAAGTGAAGCAAAAATGGTCTGTTTATCAATTCTGGGTGAGGAATCTTAAGGTAGGGTGTATCAAGTGTCAGGTCATCCCATAACAAAATATCCAAATCAATAATGCGAGGTGCCCATTTTTCATAGACCTGCAGGCGGCCAATGTCACATTCAATTTGTTTAAGGCCCTTTAACAGCTCTTCAGGAGAAGAAGAACAACTTCCATACACAACCATATTTAGAAATGGCTTATTCCACTGAGGTGGAGCATCATTTGGTAAAATAGCCTTAGTTTCCAGAATAATTGAAGATTTTAAATTTTTAAAATAGCGCTCCTGCAGTAACTGAGCAGCCTTTTGTAAATGGGAAAAGCGATTCCCCATATTTGAGCCAATAGAAATGTAAATCATTCTTGCAACGCATTACGATAAGTAAAGAAAACACCTCCATGCACACTGGGGACAGGTGGTGCAACTTTGTGAATAGTTACGCCTATAGAAGAAATAATAAGCTTTTTTTGCATCACAAGGTTATTAATGGTCCTGTATATATCATGAGTTATAGCATTTCTCATAATAGTCCGAACAGGTCATAGGAAGGCAGAATCAACAGCACGACGAAAGGATTCGAATAGAGGAATGTTTTTCCTGGCTCTGTTTTTTATAGCAAACCAATGATGCTCAATTTTGTTGAAATCTGGAGAATAAGGCGGCAGATACAAAATTTCTGCA
>NZ_JAPQLE010000098.1:0-2173 GCF_028982185.1 Wolbachia endosymbiont of Drosophila baimaii
TAACTATATGCTGCTGGCATTCAACCTCCTTATCATCATCTATCCTTATCCTATCACATCCGGACTTTTATGGAAAGAGCTATAATTTATTATCAGTCAAATTATATACTTCGAGTATTAAATTAACAGAATTTTATCATGAATTTATGTTAAAAGTATTATACTTTGTAAACTTATGTCATGATATTAACTGCATTAGCTAAAACATGCTTTTTATCTAAGTGGAGTTGCTTTGCGGCAACGAAAAGTTCATCTATTTTTTTCCACTGACTTAGCAGAATTTCAACACCATTTACCTCTCTCTTTATGCTTTCTAAAATGAAGGCCTGAATTATATATGATGCTAGTTCTAGTTCGATTTCGCTATTAATTACTTTATTAATCATATTGGGATTCTTTAAATCATGAAGAAATTTATAAAAGCATTTGTATGCTTCATAAGCATCACTACTTATTGTATTTATTATCATTCCTGGCATTCCAGGAAATAAAGTAATCATTTCGTCAAACGTTTGATTATCAAATTTACATTGAGATGAAGCAACTTGCTTTGTTTCATCATAAGTTAATGGGAGTAAATTTAGCTGAAAGCACCTACACCGGATAGTGGTTTGTATATCATATGGCTTATGGCTAATTATAAATATCTTAGAATTTTTTGGCGGCTCTTCTAATATTTTCAATATTGCGTTTTTAGCGTTATTAGTCATTGCCTCTAAGCTATCTATTATAGCTATTTTGTGTTCTGATTGAATGGGACTTAAGTGTAGAAAGTTTTTCATTTCTCTGACTTTTTCTATTCCGATAGTATCACCTTCAACAATGTGTAAGTCCAATGCTACTTCATTATAGTTTTTTATGAGTAACCAATTGGAGAAGGATTTTGCAAGTGTTGCTTTTCCTATACCTTTTTTACCACAGATCAGCCAAGACTGAACAGATAAGTTGTTCATTATTTTTTTTTTGGCTTGGTTGTGGCCTATTACTTTTTTCATTCTTTCTCCTATAGATTTTAGTTTGAAAATGCGTTGTTTACTGTTTGTAATGAAATTGCACCTTCCCTTAAAACCTTAATCTTATCTTCGGTTAAGTCAATAATAGTAGATTCTATACCAGAAACTAGTTCGTCATCTTCAATCACTACAGATAAATGTTGCTTAATGGATTGTGGTATATCGTTTGCCTTACATACACTTTCTTTTCCTGAAATATTTGTACTAGTTGCAACTATTGGAACTTTCAGTTTGTTTAGTATTGAAATTGCAATAGGATGCTCAGGAATTCTGATACCTATACTATCTTTAAAGAATTCGTTTGGCAATATGTTGTTGTTTTTAAGTGGTAAAATATAGGTAATTGGTCCAGGAGAAAAGTGGTTTATTAAATCAATATATCTTTCCTTTACCTTTGCTATTTTTGTCAAATTGTAAATATCACTAACAAATATAGACAGTGGTTTATTTTGAGAGCGTTTCTTTATCTGATATATTTTTCCTATAGATTCATTATCTAGTGCATTACAAGCAAGAGCATACACTGTTTCTGTTGGAAAACACACTAACAAGTTGTTCTGTATTGCATTTATTATCTTAGATACCATATAGCTCAAAACTTATTTATAACAACTAGATCAGTTTTGTTGCATTGTATCTTATATAGTAACTGCTAGTTTGTATCCGTTCAGGATAGCGGCAAGACCATAGAGTAAAAGTGAGTTTACAACAAATGGTGTCATCCCAGTGCTTGACACTGGGATGGCTTTGTTGCATCGCTCTTCGGATAGTAGGTAACGCACAATAAATTTATGAAGCTATCTCAAATTTAGCCATACCAATATCAGTGAACTTATTGAGCAAATAGCATTTAACAAGTAGTTCCTTCTCTCTATTTGTCTCAGATTTATTCCTAAAACTAAACCAGAATGTTTGTTTCAGTCGCGAGAAAAAACTTTCTATATAAGATCTTTTTCCATAACTCATCTCTTTTTTCCACTTCTTTATACCATCTTCATCATATGACCTTATGAGCTTGACTGCAGAATTTCTCTCAGCCATATAGTCTAACTTTGGATGCTCTGCTGCGTTGTTTTTCGGAGGAATTTTCGTTTTTATACCATATTGATTACACAGCTTATAGAGCTTTTCTCTGTCATATGCCCTATCTGCATATAGTA
>NZ_JAPQLE010000099.1:0-3303 GCF_028982185.1 Wolbachia endosymbiont of Drosophila baimaii
AAATCATAACTATATGCTGCTGGCATTCAACCTCCTTATCATCATCTATCCTTATCCTACCACATCCGGACTTTTATGGAAAGAGCTATATCATTTGCTTGGGAATGAGATGCATTTCGCTCAAAAATCGCTTTTATTCCAGCAAATTTAGCTTGGGAAGATTTCGGAGGAACAGGTGGGGCAACCATGCCTTTTGAGTTAATCTTTCCTTCATTTTTAGGAAAAATTTTGAATTATTTTTTTCTACTGTAGTATTCATTTTTTTACCTCTAAGCCTATTAACTAGTAGAATTATAAACTTAGAGGTATTAATTTTGTAATAACGATGCTAATAAGTTACCGCAGTTTCAATAAACATCACCAGAGGATTCTCTATATAATGCTTAAAGGCGTTTAAAAACTTTGCTCCGAGTGCCCCATCAACTGCTCTATGGTCAACAGAAAGTGTTACTGTCATTATTTCTGCTATCTCTATTTTCTCATTCATAACAATTGGTTGTTTTTTGGATGCACCAACTGCCATAATGCAAGATTGCGGCGGATTGATTATAGCACTGAAGGCTTTTATACCAAACATCCCTAAGTTGGAGATAGTAAACCCTCCTCCTTGAAACTCTTCAGGTTTCAATTTTCCAGATCTTGCTCTGCTTACTAAATCTTTCACTTCTTTTGATATAGATAAAATACCCTTTTTATCAGCGTTTTTCACTATAGGAGTAATTAGCCCATCTTCAAGTGCCACAGCGATTGAAATATCTACATTCGAGTATTTAAGTATTTTATTATCTATCCACGAAGAATTTATATCAGGAAATTTTTTCATGCTGAAAGCTGCAGCTTTTATGATTAGGTCATTAATTGTTACTTTGTTATTTTCATCTGCTGAGCTAATCTCGTTTTTTAACGATATTAACTTATCAACCTGGCAGTCTACAGTTAAATAAAAATGTGGAACATTCTGTTTTGATTCAGTTAGGCGCTGTGCTATCACTTGGCGCATGTTGCTTACTTCAACTATGGTATCTTTCTCAGGACTTTCAGTATGTATACCACTGCCTAAAAACTCCAACACATCAGCCTTAATTATGCGACCGTATGGTCCTGTACCTTTTAATTGCTGCACATTAACCCCTTCATTTTGAGCTATTTTCTTAGCTAATGGGCTTATTTTTATTCTACCTTCTGTTGTCTTAGTATCTTCTTCTTTTCTAGATCCCAGTGTCAAGCACTGGGATGACATTGAGGGGTTGGATTCCGGCGTCACGCGCTGGAATGACACCGAAGAATGACTTATTGGCTTTCCGTTTAAATCTTGGTGTTCTGATTTTTGATTATCAACAGCACTTTTTGTCACTTCCTTTTTAACTGCACTATTGATGGAAGTTGAAGTATAGTTGTTAAGTGCACTTTCATCTTCTCCTTCTTCCAGCATTAAAGCTATTGGTTGATTTACAGGCACGCCACTTGTTCCTTCTGTTACTAAAATTTTTGCTAAAACTCCTTCATCTATAGATTCAAACTCCATTATGGCTTTATCAGTCTCTATCTCAGCAATTACGTCGCCTACTTCAACTTTGTCTTGTTCTTTTTTATGCCACTTTACAATTTTTCCTCCAGTTTTGCTCATTGTCGGTGAAAGAGCAGGCATTAATATTTCTATAGGCATTGATTTTGCATTTAAAGATCTATTCAATTTTTAATTTACTCTTTATCTTATGTCAACCTAATCGTGAATTATGATGAATAAGTCTGTTACACTATCCCTCACGTTATCCCAGTGCGTGACACTGGGATCTTGGTTCAGTACTATTATCCTATTGTTTTTATTATTTAGCCATAGCTTGTTTGCTAATAACTTTGTTTCAACAAAATCAAATAAGATCAACATGAGAACGGGGCCAGGGTTTCACTATCCTGTAAAATGGATATACACTTGCAAAAATCTGCCCCTGAAAGTGATAGAAGAGTTTGAGAGTTGGAAAAAGGTCTGTGATATACATGAAGACTGCGGATGGATAAAAGGCAATCTTCTTAGTGATAAGCGCTACACGATTGTAAAAGAAGATACTTATGGATATCAAAAACAGAGTGTAGACAGCAAGATTACTATAAAAATAGACAAGTTTGTTGTGATGAAGATAGAAAAATGCAACGAAGAATGGTGCTTTCTTTCCACCCCAAAACGCAAAGCATGGGTACAAAAAAAACATATATATGGGGTTGATTAGGTTGACAAAAGATCTGAATTAACACTAGTTTCTGGGCCTTCTGTAGCATGCTCTTCAGATGAAGCAAAGGGTTCTTGAGGCTCTGGAGACTGTACAGGGCTATCACAGAAACTCCTTAACATCTCCTCAGCGGATGAATCTAAAATTTGTACAATAGACTTTTCACTCTGCTCTTTTAGCGATTGATCCATTCTAGAAATCAACTCAGAAAACTCGCTACCTGATTTTTCAGCTTCACTTTTTATTTTACTTTCTATGCTTGCAATATTATAGCATTTCTCATAATAGTCCAAACAGGTCATAGGAAGGAAGAATCAACAGCACGACGAAAGGATTCGAATAGAGGAATGTTTTTCCTGGCTCTGTTTTTTATAGCAAACCAATGATGCTCAATTTTGTTGAAATCTGGAGAATAAGGCGGCAGATACAAAATTTCTGCATCAACCCCTTTAGCAAGCTCGATAATTTTATCAGACTTATGAAAAGTAGCATTGTCAAGAATGACAGCCTGTCCAGGTTCCAAGATCGGTGTCAAAAATTGCTCAAACCATCCATTAAAAACATCCATATTACAGCGGCCTTCAAAGGTTAACGGAACAACTATCTTTCTTCCACTTAAGGCTGCAACCATACTGATTCGTTGAGTTTTCTTTCCAGATTTTAGGCCATAAAACCGCTGTCCTTTCTGGCAATACCCATATGGATAGTCCTCTGTGTTATCAATGCCAGACTCATCTATATAAACTAAGTTTTCTGGTTCTTTTGTTGCTATAATTTTTAAGAATTCAGCACGTTTTTCTTCGTTTCTTTCCTTGTATCCATATGTCTTTTTTTGCGCGTAAATCCAATTTTTCTGAGAGCTCGGTGGATCGTTTGGATACTAACGTTGCCCCAAAGTTTAGCCATTTCCGACAGAGTCTTTCCTCCGTTTTCTCTGGCAAATTTAGCAAAGGCATCCCAGTCGGTAATTTTGTGATTGTAACCTCCATTTCCAAGTTTTTTTGATTGAAAGTCTCCTGTTTCTTTTCTTCTTTGCTGCCACTCCCATAAAGTAGTTCGTCCAATTTTAAATCTT
>NZ_JAPQLE010000100.1:0-2312 GCF_028982185.1 Wolbachia endosymbiont of Drosophila baimaii
AGCATGCCATAAAAGCACTATATGCAGATAGAGCATGTGATAGGCACAAGTTTTATAAGTTGTGTAACGAATATGATATAAAGACAAAAATTCCACCAATAAACAATGCGGCAGAACATCCAGAAATAGATTATATGTCTGACAGGAATGCTGCTATTAGGTTAATAAAATTATACGGTGAAGATGGCATGAAAGAATGGAAAAAAGAAGTAAATTATGGGAAAAGATCTTATATTGAAGGGTTTTTCTCAAGATTAAAGCAAATATTCGGATTTAGTTTTAGGAATAAATCTGAGATAAATCGAGAAAAAGAACTGCTAATCAAATGCTATTTGCTTAATAAATTCACTGATATTGGTATGGCTAAATTTAAGATAGTTACATGAATTTACCATAAATCACCATCTCATAAAGTGTGATGCAACAAAGCCATCCCAGTGTCAAGCACTGGGATGACACCCTCCTTATGGGCCAAAATCACAATGTTCGTACAGTTGTGGATTCATTCGCGGTATCTCGGCATAGATTCCGCTAACAAGTAGCGGAATGACGAATTTGTCGTTTTTTAGATTGTTGTAAGTCAGTTTAGCTATAGCATAATGCTATATTAATAAATAATCTATATAATGCTATTAAATGTAATAATTAAAATCTAAATCACTTTCTCTATAAAAGGAGAAATTTACCTTAATGAAAATATATATATATTTAATATTATTTTTATTTTTTTCTTGCGCTCAACTATATGCTGACGAGGAAATTGCAAAATTTGATTTACTTATTGGCGAGATAAATGAAGCAAGCTTCACTCTTAAAGGTGCAATAAAGGTTACAGTAGAACCAGGCTGGCACATATATTATAAAGATCCTGGAGATTTTGGCCTTCCCACGTCTATTAGTTACAAGGGTAATGCATCAGATATAAATATTCACTGGCCTATTCCAAAGGAACATAAAGATAAAGTAGGGAGAGAGACGTTTGTAAGTAACGTATATGAGGATATGGTATTATTTCCCTTTAAGATGAATATATTTTTAAATCAAGGGTATATTGACCTTAACTTCCATATAAATTATGCGATATGTAAAGATAGGTGCATCCCTAAAAATGTTGAGATAAAAATCAGGCAACCATTAAAGGATTTTATAGATTCTGATATCAATAAACTTATAAATGAGTGGTATGAAAAATAGAGTTCTCATGGGGTAGGTGTCATTCCAGCGTGTGACACTGGAATCTCATTTACTTTTTTGTTCACTATGTGAGGAACTTGGGCCTACAAGTATATAAACATAATGGTTTCGCATAAAAAATTTAGATCCCAGATACTGTCTCTGCTGTCAAACAAATTATCCAACAAAATTACAATTAAATGGTTGATTATTTTTAAGAATACCAAAAAAGACATGCATTAATTTTCGCATTAACGCAAGAACTATGACTTTTGGACATTTGCCTTTACTTGCTAGACGCTGACAAAACTTTTGAAAATGATTATTATGGTTTTTGACTACTATAGCTGGCATATAAAGAGCTTTTCGAATACGCTCAGATCCTATTTTGCATATGCAACTTCTCTTACTTACTGACGATCCCGATTGATAATGTCCTGGATTTAGACCAGTAAAAGCTGTAAATTGTTTAGCATTGTCAAAGTTATCAACTGATGGCATTTCTGCGACAACAGCAACAGCAGTAAGATATCCTATACCTTTTATAGTCTTAAGGTTTTCCACCATATTTTTTAGATGTGGATAGTTATTTATATGCTCATTAATTTCTTTTTCGAGAACAATAATTTGCTCCTCTATTGCCAAAATTACTTTAGATATAGCTTCTTTGCAACTGGAATGCATATTTTTGTTTTCCAAGCGATTTGTCTGTTGCACCTTATCATCTTTTAGCGGTTGCATGCAACGGTAAAGCTCCCTCAAATGCCTCATTTCAGGTGCAATGGGCTTCCAAAGAGCAGGTTTGTTGGCGATACAAAATCTAGCTATCATAGCTGCATCTGATTTATCTGTCTTATTTCTGAGCAGCTCACTTTTGCCAAAAGCTTTGATTTGGGCTGGGTTTACTATACTGACATTATGTCCTAAATCGTGCATAAAAGTAGCCAAATCTTCTCCATACCAACTAGTTGCTTCAAGACATAAATGAGTAAGATTTGCTCCATGGCCATTGCACCAAATTACAAGTTTTGCAAAACCATCTTGATTATTTTGAAAGACTTTGTGTCGTTTTTTACTGTCCACTAACAAACAAACATCAAATTTCTTTTTTGAAATATCCACACCCAAAATAGCATTTA
>NZ_JAPQLE010000101.1:0-6111 GCF_028982185.1 Wolbachia endosymbiont of Drosophila baimaii
AGCATGCCATAAAAGCACTATATGCAGATAGAGCATGTGATAGGCACAAGTTTTATAAGTTGTGTAACGAATATGATATAAAGACAAAAATTCCACCAATAAACAATGCGGCAGAACATCCAGAAATAGATTATATGTCTGACAGGAATGCTGCTATTAGGTTAATAAAATTATACGGTGAAGATGGCATGAAAGAATGGAAAAAAGAAGTAAATTATGGGAAAAGATCTTATATTGAAGGGTTTTTCTCAAGATTAAAGCAAATATTCGGATTTAGTTTTAGGAATAAATCTGAGATAAATCGAGAAAAAGAACTGCTAATCAAATGCTATTTGCTTAATAAATTCACTGATATTGGTATGGCTAAATTTGAGATAGTTACATGAATTTACCATAAATCACCATCTCATAAAGTGTGATGCAACAAAGCCCACTGGGATCAAGTTTTCTTTACAAATTCACCAAAAGTGCTTCATTCTATAACGCAAAACCCATACTTACCAAACCCAATGCATTACTTGCAATTAAGTTTCCTGGATTCCAGTGTCAAGCACTGGAATGACACCATAGGGGGGGCTACTTGGATGACGGGAGAAGGAGGTTGCTTGGATGACACCCTGACAACCGTCATCCCGCTACGTGTTAGCGGCTAAGAGATACCGCGGCGGTATGACGGTTAAATAATTCGTCATCCCGCTGCTTGTTAGCGGGATCTCTTGTTAGCGGCTGAGATACCGCGAATGAATCGCGGTATGACGGCTAAGTAGGGTGTCATCCCAGTGCCCAGATACTGGGATCCAGTTTTCTTTACAAATTCACCAAAAGTGCTTCATTCTATAACGCAAAACCCATACTCACCAAACCCAATGTATTACTTGCAATTAAGTTTCCTGGATTCCAGTGTCTGGGCACTGGGATGACGTTATACGGTTCTTGGATGCAAAGAAGAGTGAGAAAAACTCTATAGTTAGCAAACTTTCAATCAGAAACAGCCAAAGATCTCTCTAAGATGTCAGTTTCTTTTGTATCTGCAACTTTACCGTTCTGATCGAATGAAATTTGCAGAGACTTACTACTATACTTCCTTTTTCCTAAAAAGTTGGCTTGTTTAATTTTATATGAGATATAGTACCAAACATTGTCATCGAACTTTGATACTAATGTTGGTGATCCTAAAGTGTGAACCACTTTTTCTTTATCGTCACCTACTTTTATCTTGCTCCACAATTCAACACCAATGCCAGGAGCTCCGTGATTGTGAATAGTGTGAGTGCAGCTCACTGTAAATAATAAAATAAAAGATATTAATACTCGCATTTCTGTTGATAAATTACTTGAAGCTATAATACACTAATAAATTATCTGCCGTCAAATTTCAAAAAAGTTAAATTGACTGATTCTCAATATCACTTAATATAATATTTACTTTAGAAAATAATAGGTGTCTTATGTCATTGTTAGAAGCAGATCCAATATACAAACCTTTTAATTACCCTTGGGCGTATGATGCGTGGCTGCAGCAACAAAGAATCCATTGGATACCTGAGGAAGTTCCGCTTGCTGATGACGTAAAGGATTGGAAAACTAAACTTTCAAGTGTAGAAAAAAATCTACTAACCCAGATCTTTAGATTTTTTACTCAGGCAGACATTGAAGTAAATAACTGCTACATGAGGCATTATTCAAATATATTTAAGCCAACGGAAATATGCATGATGCTTGCAAGCTTTTCCAATATGGAAACTATACACATTGCAGCTTATTCTTATCTTTTAGACACAATTGGCATGCCAGAAAGCGAGTATCAAGCATTCTTAAAGTATGATGCTATGAGAAAGAAGTATGAATACATGTTAGAATTCGAGGAAAGCAAAAAACACGATAAAAAACATGTAGCTAAAACTCTAGCGGTGTTTGGTGCATTTACCGAGGGGTTGCAGTTATTCGCATCGTTTGCAATTTTGCTCAATTTCCAACGCTTTGGAAAAATGAAAGGAATGGGGCAGATAATCGCCTGGTCAGCCCGTGATGAAACTTTGCACACCAATTCAATTATTATGTTATTTAATACATTTATTAAAGAAAATAATGAAATTTGGGATGACGAGTTTAAAGAGGAATTATATTCTGCATGTCGCACCATTGTTGAACTTGAGGATGAATTCATAAAGCTTGCTTTTGATTTCGGAGACGTTGAAGGACTATCCGCAGAAGAAGTGCGCAATTACATACGCTACGTAGCAAACAGACGGTTAATGCAATTAGGTCTTGAGTCCATATATGATGTTAATGATAATCCTATTCCGTGGCTTGATGAAATACTAAATGGCGTGGAACATACGAATTTCTTTGAAAATAGAGTAACAGAGTATAGCCGTGCAGCAACTCAAGGCACATGGGAGGACGCTTTTACTGAAAACGACACGAATAATAAGTGAGTGCTAATTTCACTCTTCTTTGTCATTCCAGTGTCAGCTACTTTCATTACACCATTTGCTGTGTAGTTTAGACAGTTTTGCTTTACTTAACAACTAACTTACCATATATATGTCCATAGGACATTGGTATATAAGAACGTGCTACAACTATTAATCTTACTCACGGTCATCACTTCAGTTGCATTCTTTGGTCATTTAGTTCCAATGGAAATAAAAACCTTCTTGTACTCAGTGAGCCTGAGTATAAAAGAGGTTTTGCTATTTATAATGCCTTTTGTTATTTTTGCGTTAATCTTTAGCAGTGTTAACAATCTTAAGCAGTCAGCTATAAAGTTTATATTGTTACTTATTATAATGATCTTCTTATCGAATCTGGCTTCAAGTTTAATAGCTTATTCTGTTGGGCATTTTATCATACAAAACACTCATTCAATACAAGATATAACGTATGAAGAAACAATTGTTCCTTTATGGTCGTTTAGGCTGCCGCTACTCCTTTCTAATTTTTATGCCCTTGCTTGTGGATTTGTGTCCAGCATAGTAGTGTCCACATTGCTACCCAAGAAAAGCAAAGAGCTTTCAAACAAAATGTTAGATTTAACTCTCTTTATTTTGAAGACGTTTTTGACGCCGATTATTCCAATATTTGTACTTGGGCTTGCTTTAAAAATGCAGCATGATCAAGTTTTACCTATAATATTTAAGGATTACTCAATAATTTTCATTATTATAGCATCTGCAACCTACTTTTATGTTTTCCTCTTATATGGAGCAGCAAATTCATTCAAGGTTACAAGCTGGATAGCTAGTATAGGCAATATGGTACCGGCATTTATTATTGCAATGAGCACAATGTCTAGTAATGCAACTATGCCGCTTACTCTTGAAGGAAGCAAAAAAAATGTAAAGCAACCTGACATAGCATCATCTGTCATACCAATAACTGCTAGCTTTCATTTAGTAGGTGATTGCTTTTTTATTATAATATTATCAATGATAATTGCCTCCGGTTATTCATTGTTCACAATAGATTATGTAACTTTTCTTCCCTATTTTTTGTTATTTAAGTTTGCTATCGTGGCAGTGCCGGCAGGAGGAATTATGGTAATGCTACCTATTCTTGAGAAATATCTCAAATTCTCTCCAGAAATGCTTTCGTTAATTACAGCATTGTATATAGTGTTTGATCCAATAATCACTTCAGCAAATGTTATGGGTAATGGTGCCTTTACTATAATATTTTCAAAACTCTATGATAAGCTTAAGTAATGTCTATTTTAGCGATTGATACTGTAGGTATTGGTAGTTCAATAGCAATAGTTGATTATGATGGTAACTGTTTTGTAGAGCACAATTCCACCAGCAATAGTCATGCAGAATCATTTTTTCAAATACTAAGTACTTTATTTGATAAGCACAACTATAATTATGATAAAATAGATCATTTGGCGGTAGTAGTTGGACCAGGAAGTTTCACTGGAATTAGAGTTGGTATATCAGCTGCACAAGGTATAAATCTTGCTACAAATAAGCCATTATACGGGGTTAGTGCGCTGGAAGTTCAAGCCTACGCAATATCTTTGCTTTGTGCAAATAGCAAAAAAAATATCAGAGCTATAATCAAAAATGCTCAAGGGTTTTATACACAGTTATTTGATTTCAATTTATTGCCGCTGTCTGGTCCAACTGCAGCATGTGACCCTGGTCACGCTACAAGCAGTACACATATGGATTGCAATTTAAATGCTAGCCGTGTAGGGCTATTAGTTCATTATAGACTAAAGAACAAGCAAAAATTAAATGAAGTTGAAGCTCTATATTTAAATGAGCCTCAGTATATGAAATTGCTATAGACTATTTTTTTGCATACACGCAATTTGGCTAAGCTTGTGCATCTGGTTTACTATCTCTTGAGCTACTTCTTTTATACTCATATTTGAATTTTCTATCTCTATAGCACTCGGTGGTGTAAATAAATTGTTAATCCTACATTGCTCTATCATGCTATTTAGATTAATCACCTTCCTATTTTTTCTTTGCCTTTTTAATGCAATACGCTTTTGTAATGTCGGTAGATCACACCTAAGTACCACAGGAAGGATTTCTGTGTTCATTTTTTTACTAAGCCTTACTATTGAATCATACATCCTCATGTTCTGGTCATTATTTTCCATCAACTCATCAATAAATATGTAATTTTTTGAGTGAATCGGATAATTTTCTATTACCTGAAGCATAATTTGCATAATGCCATATATTCTATCTTGAACTTCTTTAGGTATTTGATCACGTTCAAAGACACCATCGTATATAGAGCAAGCTTGAACATTGTTATAGAACTTACTATTTACAATTAATGCGTTTATCATATTAGATAATTCTATTGCTGTGGAAAGTTTACCACTTCCCGAAAGACCAGAGAGATATATGAAAAATCCTGCTGGCTGTTTTTTTGTGTTAATATTTACCATATTATTTTCAATCTTGAAACTTACATTTATAATAACATAAAAATGAAGCTTTAAAACATATGAAATATTATATAGAAAATTATTTTTGTAGTTAAGATATTATGTAATTTAAAAACATAAATTCTGTATATAAACTCTATAATAACGATAACTATTTTTAAGCAAGCTACAACACAAAAGTGTTTGGTATTCAGAAAGCAAGACAGAGTGGCATAGACTTATTAGTTTACTACAAGTCTCTTTTCGCGTATAAACCTTCAGAAGATTCTAACAGAGGATTGTGTTGTTAACAAAGAGCAGAGTAAAAAGGGATCTAGTCTATGCCTATCAGATTTTGTCCTACCTTAAGTTCGATGATCATACATATACTCACCTTTCAGTACGTTCTGAAGATCAAAAGTCGTTTTATATTTATCCGTTTGGTATGCGTTTTGATGAAGTAGATGAATGTTCGTTAATGAAAGTATCATTTGATGGAGATGTAATTGAAGGCAAAGAATATCAATATAATAGAACTGGCTATATAATTCATGGTTTTGTTTATCAAGCAAGGAAAGATATTCAAGCAATTTTTCACTTGCATACACCTTCTATTGTAGCGGTTTCTTCTCTCAAAGATGGGCTGCTTCCTATAAGTCAATGGGCACTGCACTTTTACAATAAAATCTCTTACCATAATTATAATTCCCTAGCACTTAGCGATACAGAAGGAAAGAGGTTAATAGCTGATCTGAAAGAAAATTTTGTCATGTTAATGCGTAATCATGGATCTATAACGTGTGGTCGGACTATACAAGAAGCAATGTTTTACTCGTATCATTTAGAACAAGCGTGCAAAACTCAATGTTTAACGTTAGCAATGAATAAGGAGTTATCAATTCCAAGTGAAGAAATTTGCTCAAAAGCTGTAAAGGATCTCCTATCTTTTGAAAGCAATCTTGGTGAGAGGGATTGGCACGCATGGGTTAGACTAATTAAAAGTAAGTTGTAAGAGACTTTCGCACTACTATCTGTCATCCAAGTAGCGCCTTCTCCCGTCATCCAAGTAGCTGACACTGGTTCCTTTATGACGGTTGTAAGTTGGAAATGTGATATAAAAGAAGCAAGAAGGAAGATATAGCACTTCTCATAATAGTCCAAAAAAGGTAAGATATGGATTTATAGTAGTGATGGTAAGCATGCCAGCAGCATATAGTTATGAC
>NZ_JAPQLE010000102.1:0-9908 GCF_028982185.1 Wolbachia endosymbiont of Drosophila baimaii
AGCATGCCATAAAAGCACTATATGCAGATAGAGCATGTGATAGGCACAAGTTTTATAAGTTGTGTAACGAATATGATATAAAGACAAAAATTCCACCAATAAACAATGCGGCAGAACATCCAGAAATAGATTATATGTCTGACAGGAATGCTGCTATTAGGTTAATAAAATTATACGGTGAAGATGGCATGAAAGAATGGAAAAAAGAAGTAAATTATGGGAAAAGATCTTATATTGAAGGGTTTTTCTCAAGATTAAAGCAAATATTCGGATTTAGTTTTAGGAATAAATCTGAGATAAATCGAGAAAAAGAACTGCTAATCAAATGCTATTTGCTTAATAAATTCACTGATATTGGTATGGCTAAATTTGAGATAGTTACATGAATTTACCATAAATCACCATCTCATAAAGTGTGATGCAACAAGGCCATCCCAGTGTCAGCTACTCGGATGACACCTTTTCTTGGGGGGCTATCCTAAAGGTGCGATACTTATACAGTTGTACTTGAATGGCCCAGGCAATCAGTTCCATAACTCTTCTATTTTATAATACTTCCTTACTTCCGGCCTGAATATGTGAACCATTATGCCTTGAAAACTTAAAACCACCCAATTACCTTCATCCATACCTTCTACATCTATTTTATCATATTGCTTGAGACTTTTTATTACGTGCTCAGCTAAAGCTTTCACATGGCGACTCGAATCACCAGACGCGATAATCATATATTTTGCAATAATAGTTCTATTCTGCACATCGAAAGTAACTATATCGTGACCTTTATTTTGATCTATTATACTGACAATCGTGCTTTTTATTGATTCTGTATCACTGGATACATTAGTCATCATCTTAAATTATTTAATTTGCTTATAACTATACACTCAAAATCTTTAAATATGAACTATTTTCAACGCGATTGTTCGTTAAAAAGGTATTACCTGTTTATCATCATGTTTTTAGCATGTACAATATATATATTTTATATATGATTGAGAATAGCTTTTTACTAGTATTCATTATGGGCAAGACTCTCATCTACTTAATCGGCTTTCCAGATAGTGGTAAGTTTACTACTGCAAAGGAACTGTGTAAAATCATTGATGCGGTGATAGTAAGCAATAATCTATTCAATAATATTATATTTGATATTGTTAAATTACAAGATGCTGAAGTTCCAGATGATCTGTGGGAAAAGATTTTCGCAGTCAGAGAAAATATGCTAGCAATACTGGAAAAACACTACATAAAATCAAAACATTATATATTTACAAATGAATTGATAGAGGGTGATTCCTATGACCAAAGATTGTACAACTCAGTGGTAAATTTAAGTAAAAAAATGGATATGGAAATTCTTCCTGTAGTGTTACACTGTAATAACGAAGAACTAGCAAGGCGTATTCACTCAGAGGAGAGATGCCGGGAAAATAAAATTATTGGTTCGGATTTTGCTATGAAAAAAATTGAAGGGAAAAGGCTATTTATGCCTGAAGGTACACTTGAAATTGGTAACTCAAATTTAAGTGCAAAAGAAGTAGCAAAGAAAATTGTTGAAGAGATGAAGGAAGAAAAAAATGGAAAATTAATTAAAACTTCTGTAACAAATCATTTAAAAACAGAGCGTACTCGTGGTTGAGCAGAAAGATAAGTATCGTTCTTGTGTTGGCATAATGCTATTTAACGAACAAGGACATGTCTTCATTGGAAAACGCTTTGATAGCGACTCTTACTGGCAGATGCCACAAGGAGGTGTTGATGATGGTGAGGAACTGGAACAAGCAGCGTTACGTGAGTTGCTAGAGGAAGTTGGCACTAATAAAGTAAAGGTTATAACTAAAAGCAAGGATTGGATATACTACAACTTGCCTGAGGAAGTTATACCAACATGCTGGAATGGAAGATATTCTGGTCAAAAGCAAAGGTGGTTCTTAATGAAGTTTTGCGGAGAGGATAAGGATATTAATATTAACTATACTGATCATCCAGAGTTCAAAGAGTGGCGTTGGCAAAGTACAGATAGTTTAGTAGCCAGTGCTATATCATTTAAAAAAGAAGTTTACAAGACAGTGATAGAAGAGTTTTCTTCTATCATAAAAGCCTCAACAATAAGCTCATGATAGTAGATTCCCATTGCCACTTGATTTATTTTTCCGATGATGAAATACCAAAAGTAATTTCAAGGGCAGAGAAAAATGGTGTAAAGGTTTTGCATAACATATGCATAAGCGTTAATGATATTCCTAAGTTATTAGAAATTTCTTCATCCTATGATCAAGTCTATTCCTCTGTTGGTGTACATCCGCTTGATGCTGCCATAGAAAACGGTGAGTGTATACATGTTGATGAATTAGTTGAATTGACCAAGAACCAAAAGGTAATTAGTATCGGTGAAACCGGGTTAGATTTTTATAAATCTGACAACAAAGACAATCAGAAAAAAAGTTTTGCATCGCACATAGAGGCAGCAAGAATGACTGGGTTACCCTTGGTTATTCATACTAGAAATGCTGATAATGAGATGATTGATATATTAAAATCGGAAATGAAAACTGGCACTTTTGGTGGAGTAATGCACTGCTTTGCTTCCTCTAAGGAGCTTGCTTATCAATCTATAGATTTAGGATTATATATTTCATTTTCTGGAATTATTACTTTTAAAAATGCGAACTTACTCAGAGAAATTGCACAAAATGTACCACGCGGGCGTGTTTTAGTCGAAACTGATGCACCATATCTATCACCTGAGCCTTATAGGGGAAAAAAGAATGAACCAGCGATGGTGAAATACGTTGTTGATTGTTTGGCAGAGTTGTGGAATGAGTCACCAGAACAAGTAGCGAAGGTAACCACAAGCAACTTTTTTAGGCTGTTTGAGCTATAAAGAAGCTCTATAAAACCATTAATTTGCTTATGAACCTAAAGATTTCACCAGCTCTCTCACCGAGTTTACAGACTTATTAAACATTTCTTGTTCACTATCATTCATTTTAACTTCTAGGATCTTTTCAATTCCGTTTTTTCCAATAATTACAGGAACACCAATAAACAAATCTTTTACACTATATTCACCATTAAGGTAGGCAGCACATGGCAATATACGCCTTTTATCTTTTAAATATGACTCTAACATGCATATAGCTGAAGATGCAGGAGCGTAGTATGCAGATCCAGACTTAAGCAGATCAACTATTTCTTTACCGCCATTGCGAGTGCGTTCAATTATTTCATCGACTTTTTTCTGCGTAATGAGACCCATATCGATAATTTGGGTAAGTGGAATGCCAGCAACAGAGGCACAGTGAATGAGTGGTACCATAGTGTCGCCATGTCCACCGAGCACAAAAGCAGACACATCTTTAACTGAAATATTTAGTTCACTTGCAAGAAAATAACGAAAACGGGCAGAATCAAGCACTCCTGCCATTCCAACAACCATATTAGCTGGAAGGTTTGAAAATTTATGCACCACTGAAACCATGGCATCCAGAGGGTTGGTAACCACTATTACAAACGCATTTGGAGAATATTTTCTAATATTTTCACCAACCTCTTTCATTACTTGAGCATTGGTTTGCAGGAGGTCATCTCTGCTCATTCCTGGTTTTCTAGCAATACCTGCTGTTATGATGATTGCATCAGAATTTTCTATATCTTTGTATTGATTAGTTCCAGTTAAACCAGAATTAAATCCATCAACAGGTGATGACTCTGCAATGTCGAGTGCCTTACCTTGTGGAATGCCTTCGCTGATATCAAGTAAAACAACATCACCGAGCTCCCTTAGTGCAATCATATGGGTGAGAGTTCCACCGATATTTCCTGCACCGATTAAAGATATTTTTTTTCTTTGTACTGTCATTTTCTACTCCTTTGTATTTACTTTTATGGTTTTACCTTCCCAAGGCGATAGGCTATCAAACATACGAAAATCTTGCGGTAAATCTATAGGATTATATACAACCTTTTTTGCCTCTATATCATATCTTACTTCCTCATAACCAGTGAGAGGGAAATCTTTTAACATTGGATGACCTTTGAATCCATAGTCTGTTAGAATCCTACGCAAATCAGGGTGATCAGAGAACTCTATTCCATACATATCAAACACTTCACGCTCAAACCACGAAGCTGTGCTAAATATCTTCGCTACACTTAGAGGCATGTCGCCTTCATATAGCTGAAGCTTTATGTGCACTCTAATATTATGTACAATGCTGAGCAAATTGTATATTAGCTCAAAACGCTTCTCTCTATCTGGATAGTCAACCCCAAAAATATCAACTAATAGTTCAAACCTACACTTTTCATCATCACGTAGAAAGAATAGGTGCTTTTCAATTTCATCTAAAGTTGAATATATTACAACAATGCCATCATCTTTTTGAATGCACTCGCACTTGGTCTTTTTTTGTATATACTTTGCAGTTTTATCCATGCTTTATATTCTGAGTTCGTTTTATTTTGTTTTGTAGGCATAGCATTCCATATAGCAACGCCTCAGCAGTTGGTGGGCATCCAGGAACATACACATCAACTGGTACGATCCTATCGCAACCGCGAACTACTGAATAAGAGTAATGGTAATAACCACCACCATTTGCACAACTTCCCATAGAAACAACATACTTTGGGTCTGCCATTTGATCATAGACTTTACGCAATGCTGCTGCCATTTTATTAGTTAGTGTGCCAGCAACAATCATCACATCTGATTGACGTGGGCTTGCACGAAACATTATGCCATATCTATCAAGATCATAACGGCTAGATGCGGTATGCATCATCTCAACTGCGCAACATGCAAGACCAAATGTCATTGGCCACAATGAACCAGACCTTGCCCAATTCATTACATAATCTGTTAAATCACCAAATTTAGTGACAAGAAACCCTTCTTTTTTATAACGACCCCAGTCATCATTAGATAGAATTTGATTTGTCATAAACTACTCCCACTCTAATGCACCTTTACACCATTCATAGATAAAACCTATAGTGAGTATTGCAAGAAATACCATCATAGACCAAAATCCACCATAGCTTATCTTAGATAAAGAAACAGCCCAAGGAAAAAGAAAAGCAATTTCTAAGTCAAATATTATAAATAATATTGAAACTAGGTAAAATTTAATGTCAAAATTTTTCCTTGCACTGGATAGTGGATTGAAGCCACACTCATATGTGGAAAGCTTTTCACCATCTGGCTTACTCACTGCAAGAAACATAGGCAATATACCTAAAGCAAAAGATACTACAATTGATACGCAGATAAAGATTACTATGGTTAAATATTCGCTCATTTAACAAAACATATAACACTATGAATTTACATGCTTTCCTAATTTTTTACCACCTAAAATATGCACGTGAAAATGTGGTACAACCTGCTCTCCATTTTCACCATAGTTAGTGACTAACCTATACCCTGTTTTTTCTAGATTATATTTATGTGCTATCTCTCTTACAGTTTTGAAGAAATTTGCTATCTCCTCTTCAGAAGCTTTTAGAATAAAATCATCGTATGAAATATATTGATTTTTGGGTATAGCTAAAATGTGAACTGGTGCATCAGGGTACTTATCGCGAAAAGCTAGTACATTTTCATTTTCATGTACCTTCTCACAAGGTAACTCATCTCTTAATATTTGAGCAAAGATGTTATTACTATCATAAACTTCATTGCTCATATTTTAAGAGCGACCTTTCCCTCTTCCTTCGTTTTTCTCTACATTAGGTGTAGATAGTGGTTTTATCGTTTCACCAGAAGCATTTTCAAGATTTAAAGAGCTTACAAGTTCCCTTGCTTTTACCATGTTCTGCTGTTCTTTCAAAGAGGTTTCTATTCCATTTACCCTTTTTCCAGTAATAACTCCTGGTTGTAAGTAATACATATCCCCAGGAACAGTTAAACTATGATGTCTTTCCTCTATTTTAACTTCATTCATAATACTCCCCTTATAACTCATAACTTTCCCCCCTATTCCTTATATTTTCAGAACCCTGCTCAACTTTATCCTGCCATGCAGTTTCCTTTAATAACTCTCCTCTACTACTATCTACAAATGTTTCAGTAGCTTCCAATGCCCTACTAGCAGATAAAGCCAAAGTTTCTGAAGGCTGACCAACATCAGACTTCACAACTTTGTCTGATGACTGCTTTTGATTATCATATTCCTTATATAACTTTTCTGCAATACCATACAGCAATTTTAAGTCTGTATGAACTTTAAATTCTCCACCAGTAATTCCTGCCAGCTTCTTAAGGTTGCCACCAACTCCTTCATCTCCTTCAGCAATTTTTTCAAGAGCAAGCTCTTTTATTCTTTTCTCATCAATTCCTGGATTATCCTTTTTGATGTCTTTAATTATCTTTTCAACATCAACTTCAATTACAATTTTGTTTTCTTCTCTACGTATAGTGATGTTTGAACACTCACTTTTTAGTGCTTTTATTTGTTCATCATTCAAATAAGGTACATCTCCCGTCAGAGTCCTTGATGCTAAAAAACTTACCTTTCCTTTCTCTTGTTCTGTTATTTGTACACCAAGATCTTCACTAGCCTGTGTGGTTTTTATGGGTGGATCATATTCTTCATGTGGGTTGCCAATAATAGAGCGCCCTCCATTTTTTATGTCGTGCCACATTTCATCCCAGGACTTAAACCAATTCTTTGGCCATATAGGGTATACTGCACCCTTGATTAGGACTTTTACACCTCTACCCAGAAAACTTCCTACTCCCGAAGCTGCATTACCAACTTTAGCTAGTATAGAAGTAGATTCTTCATTTTGGTCGTTTTTTGGCATACACACCTCCAAGGTACTTTCTATAACTAAATACATTCTAATTATAGACGAAAAAATTTAAACTTCTATATCCATTATAAGATAGAATTATAGGGATTGCAACCATTATTTGTACATTGTCTAAAACATGTAGTATTTTCGCTACTTTTATTGTTCAATTTATTATAAAGAGTACTCTAAATTATGTGTAAATGGAACACAAATAATATCATTGATGCAACTGGCGGAAGAGACGTAAATGGTTGTAATTGGATACATAGCTCAAATATTTCAACGGACACAAGAAGCATAAAAAAAGGTGATTTATTTATTGCACTCAAGGGAAAGAATTTTGATGGCCATAATTTTTTGCATGAAGCGTTTTTAAAAGGGGCTGTCGCTGCAATAGTGAGTGAGGGTAAATATAAAAGTTTCCCTCTCATTATTGTACAAGATACCCTGAAAGCTTTGCACGATATGGCATCATATTACATTAGAAATGTTCTTATTGATGCTAAAGTTATTGCAATTACAGGCAGTGTCGGGAAAACTACTACAAAGGATATGCTGCACACTGTTTTATCGCAATATGGAGTGTTCCATGCGAACGAAGGTAACTTAAATAATAATATAGGATTGCCTTTGACAATTCTAAAAGCTCCAAAGAACTGCCAGTACTTAATCCTTGAAATGGGAATGAATAAAGTTGGTGAAATAAAAGAATTATCAAAGATTAGTAATCCGAATATTGCAGTTATTACCAACATCGAACCTGCACATACTGAAAATTTTTCATCACTGTTTGACGTTGCACAAGCGAAGTTAGAAATTCTGTATGGTATGAAAAATAACGGTACTTTGGTCTTGAACAGAGATAATAAATATTATGATTATCTCTCATCACGCGCCAATAGAAATGTAATAAGCTTCGGTAAAGATAAAAATGCTGAAGTTTGTTTACTAAACTTAATAAGAAACGATGAATCTTCTGTCATTTCAGCACTATCTTCTGTCATCCCAGTGCTTGACTACTTGGATCCAGGAAGTTCAATTGCAAATGAGCATATCAGACGGTTGTATAATAAAGACTGGATTCCAGCGTCACGCGCTGGAATGACATCAAACCGAGTTGCTAATAGATTAAGTTTAAAAATCAGGCTGAGTAATAATCAAATTATAAACTGTAATTTACGTGTGCAAGGTGAGCATTTTGCATACTCTGCATTAGCTGTTACAGCGGTTGTGCGGAGTCTAGGACTTGATTTATCAAAATTACCACTTGCACTTGAGAATTTTAGTGTAACGAAAGGTAGAGGCAATATTCATAAAGTCAAATACAATGGAAAATACATACATTTAATTGATGATTCCTATAACGCCAGCCCTGCTTCGATGAAAACTGCAATAAAAACTTTGAGTACATATTCTAATCAGAGAAAAGTAGCTTTGCTTGGTGATATGTTGGAACTTGGTGATGAAAGCATAGAGTTTCATACAGATTTGGTTAAGATTATCACAGGAAATAATATAGATAAAGTTTATACAGTTGGTAAATTTATGTTAGAATTGCATGAGCTTTTGCCAGATAATATAAGAGGCGCGCATTTTAATGATTCTAATCAATTGAAAAGTGATTTAGCTAACATTATTCAGAATAATGATGCAATTCTAGTTAAAGGCTCACGAGGAATGAAAATGGATCTTATTGTACGGGAATTCATAATAGAATATTAAGCAAAATCATTATATTAATTTATAGTAACAAATTATTAGGAACTTCAATTGTGACAAAACGTGTAATTATTTTTGGTGGAACGGGGTTTATAGGGAAACACATCGTAAGACGCTTGGCAGCAGAAGGATATTTAATAAAGATATTCACTCGTAATCAGGAAAAAGCTGCTTGTTTAAAATTGTGTGGCAATTTAGGACAAATATCTATATTTAAAGGCGATTTTTTTGATGAAAAATCAGTTCTGGATGGTATGGAAGAATGTGATGTAGCTATAAACTTAGTGGGAATATTATATGAAGCAAAAAAGCACGATTTTTACGCTGTTCACGTTAAAATAGCTGAAAGGATAGCAAAAGCTGCAAAAATGAAAAATGTACCTATGATGATACATTTTTCTGCTATGGGAATAGAAAATAGCAAGTTGTCAAAATATTCCAAAAGTAAATTGGAAGGTGAAAAAGCTGTAACTTCAGCATTTCAAGAAGCAATAATAATTAGGCCAAGCCTTGTATTTGGTAAAGAAGACAACTTCTTTAATAAATTTGCAAGATTAGCAACTATTCTTCCTTTCTTACCGCTAATTGGCAATGGAACGACTAAATTTCAGCCCATATGTGTAACAGACTTAGCTGAAGTGGTATATCGTATTATCAGTTTTAATAAGCAAGACAAGAAAATTTATAACATGGGTGGACCAAAGGTTTACTCTTTCAAAAGCTTATTGAAGTTTATTCTGAATGTTACTAACAGAAAGTGTTTGTTGATCAATGTATCTTTTCCAATGGCAAAGTTAATAGCTTTCTTTTTAGAAAATAAAATTATTTCTATGCTGCTAAAACCAATAATCGGAGATACGAACCCTGTGCTTACTCAAGATCAGGTGAAAGTTATGATGAATAGTTCAATCGAAAAGTCAGTTGACCTTGAAACAATGAAGGTTCGACCATTAGCAATTGAAAATGTGGTGCCAGAGTACTTGAAGATTTATAGAAAGTATTGATAAAAAAGTGTGCCCGGTGGGATTCGAACCTACGACCCACAGCTTAGAAGGCTGTTGCTCTATCCAGCTGAGCTACGGGCACACAACATATATAAAATGCTTCTTAGTACAAGTGAAGTCAAGTACTTCGTGTGAATATGATGTTTATCTTGCGACACCTTGTCATTGCAGTTGTGTGTCACGCGCTGCTGAAATTGGATGCGAGAAGTCTATTTATTTTAGAAAATATTATATAGAAAGTTGCTTAACAAACTACGCCAGCGCCCTTATCATGATACTGAAGGTATTCAGTTATAGCTCTTTCCATAAAAGTCCGGATGTGGTAGGATAAGGATAGATGATGATAAGGAGGTTGAATGCCAGCAGCATATAGTTATGATT
>NZ_JAPQLE010000103.1:0-5973 GCF_028982185.1 Wolbachia endosymbiont of Drosophila baimaii
GTTTTTTTTATTCTAAAACGCTTGATTAAGAGCGATTTAGCTGCTTTTAACTTGCAACTAACCTACACCGCAAGTGTTTAAGAAATTTACCAAGCAGGAAAAAAGGCAAAGAAACCCTAGGGTAGCTAGTATTCAAATTCTCCCCTGTCAATTTGACGTTTTTTGCTGTCTTAAACGCTTTGTAAGCGCGTTTCGGCTTATATAGGTAAAAACCTAAAAATTTTTAAAGACATGCGATGCACGTAGTGCGAAAAATTAAACATGAGACGCCAAATACCCTAAGTTTTTTGTCATTAACCTGCACAGATTGCGAAGATAAATAAATAGCTTCAATTTTATGATAAGGGGGCTGGCGGAGTTTGTCAAGCAAGTTTTTAGCCCTGTCTCCTTGCTATAGTGTTCATATCGATAGAAAAGCAAAAGAATAAAATGAAATATCAAGTGATATCCTCTATAATTAAATTTTTTGAATGAAGAGATGACGATTCGCGTAGGAATTAATGGTCTTGGTAGAATAGGCAGAGGCGTATTGCGTGCTATTTATGAAATAGAAAAGTATAGTGAGCAAATAGAAGTTGTAGCTGTAAATGGATCGCTCAGTGCAAAGCAGCATGCACATTTGATTAAATATGATTCTATTCATGGCAAATTCAGTGGTGATATTGATTTTAATGAGTCTCAAAATTGGATTTCTATAAATGGCAAAAAGTTTTCTTTATATAGAGAACGGAGCCCTGAAAATATTCCTTGGAATGTTGATGTAATACTTGAATGTACTGGTGCATTCAACAAACGTGAAGAAGCAATAAGGCACAATGCAGAGAAAGTAATTGTCTCTGCTCCAGTTCCGGATGCTGATGTCACTATAGTTTATGGTGTGAATAACGATATGCTCGAAAAAGAGCATAAAGTGATATCAGCAGGTTCTTGCACTACAAATTGCCTTGCTCCGATTGTGAAAGTTCTACACTTCAGTTTAGGTATAAAAAGCGGTTTTATGACTACTATACATGCCTACACGAATGATCAAAATGTTCTTGATGGTAATCATAAAGATTTGCGTAGAGCAAGGGCTTGCGGATTATCTATGGTGCCAACTACAACCGGGGCAGCAAAAACAATTGGTTCTGTCATCCCTGAATTAAAAGGAAAGCTGGATGGCACTGCCGTCAGAGTTCCAGTTAGCAATGTTTCTATGGTTGATTTTAAATTTATGACTGATAAGAAAGCGACCGTTAAAGAAATCAATAAAATGTTTAAGGATGCAGCTCTCTCCTCTACGTCATTCCAGCGCGTGACGCTGGAATCTAATTTCTGGATCCCAGTGTCAGCTACTCGGATGACATCAGAGGATACTAGGATGACAGAGGGTTATCCAATGTCAAATGTACTTTCTATATGCGAGGAACCTTTAGTCTCAATAGATTTTGTGCATAACCCTTATAGTGCAATTGTGGATTTAACTGGTACATATGTTACAGGTGATATATGCAGGGTTGCAGCGTGGTATGACAATGAGCGGGCTTTTTCGCTGAGAATGTTAGACATAGCATTATTGAGCTATAGTAAAGTATGAACTGGAACTCAAACAAATACGCCTCATTTTATGAGCACTGTGCGGAACTCAGAAAAAGAGTTATCTTTTGCTTTCTATTTTTTTGCGTTGCTTTTGGTTTTTGTTACTACTTTAAGGAAAATATATACCGTTTTTTACTTGCACCTTTAATAGAAGCAACAAAAGATAGCAAAGGTTTTTCTTTAATTTACACAGACTTAACGGAGGCATTTTTTGTGTATCTTAGAGTTGCAATGATGAGTGCACTTTTGCTCTCTTTTCCTGTGTTTGCATGGCAATTCTATATGTTCTTAGCACCTGGGTTATATAAAAGTGAAAGGGCAGTGTTGTTGCCATACTTAATTGCAACACCGGTTTTATTTGTAACGGGAGCTACTGTAGTCTATTACTATATATTTCCTTTAGCCTGGAAGTTTTTTATCAACTTCGAACACAGTGGTAAATCCTTCGATATACCGATAGAGTTTATGCCATCAGTTAGCGAATATTTAGACCTCGTTCTCCAATTTATGTTTGCATTTGGCACTGCATTTCAAATTCCAGTAATACTCACATTAATGGTGAGAGTTGGGCTACTGACTGCACAAAGTTTGTCAAATAAACGTAGAATTGCAATAGTGGTAATTTTTATTATTGCTGCAATCTTAACTCCACCTGATGTATTAAGCCAAGTAGGGCTTGCAATACCTATGCTGATTCTATATGAATTGTCCATTCTGATATGTAGGTATATTGAAAAAAAGAAGACAAAGATTTAAACAAAGGAATCCCTTTTATCTCCTTTATATCACATTTTTAACTTACAACATTCTTATTCAGGACTAAATATGGAAATGTTTCATAAATTGATTGTAATACTTTGTTAAGTTCAGCCTTACTTTTGATGATCAATAATACTGTATCATCACCTGCTATAGTTCCTATAATTCCTATGTTTTTGCTATTATTTAATGAATAAATAACATACTTCTGATCTAGAAAGTAAGCTAGGCTGCTAGCTTGTCCTGGTTGAGTGTGTAGTACTATTAAACCAAAATCCGAAATTTGCATATTAAGTATTAATGGTAATCGATATTGGTTGATGTCAATTACTTTATACATACCAGCAACTTTGGCAATTTTAAGTTCTTTCAATTTTCTTGATAAAGTAGCCTGAGAAATGTTATACCCTCTTTTTTTGAGTAAGGTCTGTAAATCGCTCTGTTCTAAAATTTCATGATTTTGAATAATATTTAAAATATGTTCACCTAGTGTGTTGTCATGCATTATGCATTTTCCTCATATTGAATATGTAATAAGTATATTTGAAATTATATTCATTATTTCTTGACTATTCAATTTTTAATGTCTATATTCACAAGATGAATAAAATATGAATATAAATTAGTAATATGAAAAAATACATTTTAAATGCTATTATAGCGATAAGTATTTTATTAACAGGATGCAAGGAAGATAAACACGATAATATCATTAGATTTGCAATTTCTGCAGATTATCCACCTTTTGAATATTATGAAAATGGTAAATTTACTGGCTTTGACATTGAGCTTGCTCAATTAGTAGCAAAAGAGTTAGGTAAAGAAGCGATATTTAAAGATATGCAGTTTAGTACTATATTTGCAGCATTGCAAAGTAATTCTGTAGATGCTGCTATATCTACTATTGGTAGCACAGAAGAGCGTGAAAAAAATTTTGATTTTTCAAATAGTTATTATACAGGGGAATTTGGTATTCTATATCACAAAAATAAACCCATAGCCGGTATAAACAACTTAACTCACAAGAAGATAGCCGTTCAACTAGGAACTGTCATGGAAATTTGGCTAAAAGAGCATGTTCCTACAACAGCTCAAATTATTGCTATAGACAATAATAATCAAGCTGTAGAAACATTAAAGTCTGGTCATGTTGATGGCGTCCTAATTGGTGAATTCCAAGGTAAAGTATTTAGCAAAAAAAATCCTGGTCTATCATGGTCAGCCATCGCTAAGTCAGATAATGGTTATTCTATTGCTGTGAATAAAGGATCTGATTTAAAGGATAAAATAAACGAGGCGTTAAAAAGTTTAGAAAGTAAAGGTGTAATACAAAAGATAGCAGAAAAATGGCTAGGAGATAACTGATGCAAGAATTAATTTCTAATTTCTTGTTTGTTGGAACAGGCCTTGCCTTTACTTTAAAATTATTGATTGGAGGACTGCTTTTAGGTATGAGTCTAGGAGGGCTATTTTCAGTACTCAGATATAATAAGATCTGTATTCCATTAATTAATGGAATTATATCTGTAATACGTGGCACCCCCCTTATATTACAGTTAAGTGTTGTTTATTTTATGACTCCAACCATTGCAGGAATTAAATTAAACATATTTAGTGCTGGCATTATAGCATTTGGTCTAAATAGCTGTGCTTATATTGCTGAGATTTTACGAGCTGGTATTGAAACTATATCAAAAAACCAGTTTGAAGCAGCTAAAACTTTACAAATACCTAGTTTCTATATGTGGAGAGATATTATATTACCACAAGTTATTAAAAATATTCTTCCTGCAATGATAAATGAGATCATTGCACTCCTTAAAGAAACGGCATTAATCTCTACTATTGGTGGTGTTGATATTATGCGCTCTGCGCAAATGCTTGCAGCAGAACAATTTACTTATTTTATACCACTTTGTCTTGCTGGGGCTTATTATTACGCTCTTGTATTACTAATTGAATATATAGGCAAAAAGATTGAACAGAAAGGTATATATGATAAAAATGCATAATATTTGTAAATTATTTAATAATATTCCAGTACTTAATAATATTAACCTGATTATAGAACAATCTATAGTTGGTCTTGCTGGTCCTTCTGGTAGTGGTAAATCAACATTGTTACGTTGTATACAAAAACTCGAAGTTTTAGATTCTGGTAGCATTGAATGCAATGATAGTACTGGTTTTGTATTTCAGGATTTTCAACTTTTCCCACATATGACTGTCTGGGAAAATCTTACATATGCTCCCAAACTTAAAAACAAAACTCAGGATCAAAGTGATTCACTACTTGAGTCTTTGGGTATTGCCTCTAAAAAAAATGATTACCCTAGTAATCTATCCGGTGGGCAAAAACAGCGGGTTGCACTTGCCAGAAGCTTAATGATGAATCCAAGGATTCTATTATGCGATGAGCCAACGTCTGGTTTAGATGTAGCAACAATAGTCGACGTTGTGGAACTACTACAATCAGTTAGAGATATGGGTATTACTATGATTATCGCTTCTCACAATTTGGATTTTTTAACAAAAATATCAGATCGGATTATTTTGTTAAAAAACGGAAAAATAATTGTAGATATCAATCCTAAAGAAATTGATGAACCAACAAACTATTTAAAAAATAATTATTAAAAGAGAATCACTCATATCATACTGAGAGCTATAACAGATCTTAGCATCGAAAATTACATAATGTATATTATGGAAAATAAATTACATAATATAAGAAGCAACGCTAAAAATAAAATCACATAATATAGCAAACTATAGCTAACCCAAGAAAGGTTTTCCTACGTCATACCACCGCAATATCTCAGCATAGATTCCGCTAACAAGTAGCGGAATGACGAATTTTTGTTTTTCAAACTGTCGGTAAATCTAAGTCAGTTTAGCTATATGTGTCAAGCACTGGAATGACATCGTCGTAACATTATACCGTATTATAATGTTCGTACAGTAAGCCATAGGATGGAGCTATACAAAAAGAAGTAAAACGGCTATAAAGATGATGCTATAGAAGTTTTTAGTACTTGCTCGCAACTTTCAACAATTTAATAGCACTGGTGTTTACAACCTCTCCGCCGACACGCTTAGTGACAAAAAACCTCACATAAGGTTTATTCGTATAAGGGTCTCTTAATATTCTCATTCCTCTATTATCTACAATCTTATAAGCTTGTTTGAAATCTGCCATCGCAATTACTGGTAGCTGATTGTTTGACACCGGTGGCATATCGGCAGATTGATATACTGGTATTCCCATTAAGGTATCTGGGGCTTTAAGCGACAAACTTGGTTGCCAGAGATATTGACCTGTTTGAGCTTTTAGTAGCCTAATGTCCTTCAACGTACTCCTATTCATCAAAAATGACGCATTTTTGGAATAATATTCGTCCAGAGAGTAATACAACATCATTATTGAATCACTATCTAATTTTTCAGTTTTAACTTGCTCTATTTTATTATAACTGTTTCCATTTTCATAAGCTAAAATTCCTTTTGGTTGAAAAGTGCCCTCACCCTTAATGAAGGCTTCGCTTTCTTCCTTATACCAATTCTCATTATTAGGAGGACAAATAGGAGACATTGCAGAGTTGTTTAATTATGGAGTGGGTAAGAGAGGTAACAAAT
>NZ_JAPQLE010000104.1:0-5572 GCF_028982185.1 Wolbachia endosymbiont of Drosophila baimaii
AAAACATTCCTCTATTCGAATCCTTTCGTCGTGCTGTTGATTCTGCCTTCCTATGACCTGTTCGGACTATTATGAGAAATGCTATAATAGGGGAAGATAAGGCTGGTCTTTTGAACAATCTTATGAGCAAGGGTACTAGTACTCATGAGGAAGATATGGAGAAACTTGTAGGTTTTATGAGCGAATTTCAATCTAAAATTATGGCCATTGGTGAGGGTAAAATAGAGGAGGTAGAAAAAATGGTTAATGATAAAGTTAACCAAATGAAGTCACCAGTTCCTCAATTAGATAGTCCAAGTTCTGAACGAGCGAGTACAGGAGAAACCAAAACCCTCTGATGGCTTGGAGAGGGAGGGAATGGGAAAGGTAGAGATCTATTCTTTTTTATCCACTTTTTTGAGCAATCCACTTCTACACCTAACACACATTTCAGTGATTATAATATCCAATTTTTGATCATGTTTTTCTACAGGTAAATCTTTACAATATTGTTTCTCATAGGCTACACCTATAAATATTTTTCCAAGTGGCCGCAGTTTTTCTATCATTGTATCATACCAACCACCGCCAAAACCTAATCTATTAAAATGATCATCAAAAGCAATAACAGGAGTAATGATTGTGTCGGGAATTACGTCTTCATTTGTTTCGTTCCATTCCTCAAATTTTAGTAACTTATTTTTATTAGGAATTGCTACTTTATAACCTAAATCGAGTAAACTATGCATCAAAGGCACAACATCTATTTCTCCATCCATTGGAATGTAAGCCGCAATTGTTTTGCCTTTAACGTAGCTTAAGTTCTGATTAAAGAGATTAATAAGGGAATTTGCTGCATAACTGGAATAACTTTCATCAATATCTTTTCTTATAGCTTTATATTGCTCTCTTATTTCCTTTTTGTGCTGTTTAATATCTTTGAACATGATCTATCCATTTCACAGTGAGTTTTTCTTGTAAACTATTTTGCTTCAAACGCTCACTTAAAAAGTCAAAATCAACAAATTCCATATCCTGGTCTTGATTACTGCAGCTATAAACAAAACTCCTTTCTCCTGTTTCCGCATTTATATGCTGCTGCACACACTGAGCGCAGATTTCTTTCATCATACACTGCATAGGAGAATTAACTGATGATATTGCTATGTGGCTTGATTTCAGATATGGCTTTAAAATTGTTTTTCTAGCTTCATTCACAGCTTTCATCATTTTATCAGAACCAATAGTGATAATTTTATCTATAACGTTCAAATTAATACCTAATCTTCCTTGTTGATAAGAGACTATTGCATCAACTATATTACCATGAAAGGATTTATCTTGATCTCTGCTTGTTTCTATCAATCCTTCTTCACATGCCCAAACTACTGCATTTGATGCACGCTCTATCAGTGCTCGTTTAAATACATCACTTAATTTCTTATAGCCAGCAAAGTACAAAACCTTATTATTATTTTCAAGACACGCCTTCCCTATCGAAAATAACACTGCATTTCCAACTC
This sequence comes from Wolbachia endosymbiont of Drosophila baimaii, assembly GCF_028982185.1. Classification (NCBI taxonomy): domain Bacteria; kingdom Pseudomonadati; phylum Pseudomonadota; class Alphaproteobacteria; order Rickettsiales; family Anaplasmataceae; genus Wolbachia; species Wolbachia endosymbiont of Drosophila baimaii. The sequence goes on from NZ_JAPQLE010000104.1 coordinate 1,503, forward strand.
CACCACCAATTAGCATTATATTCTTCATGTGCTATTTTAACTACATTTGTTCAAATTTTTTGAAATTTTATAGAACAAAGTAATTTATATAGTTCTATACACAAAGACAGAGACAAGGACACTCTCTGACTTCAACTATACCGATAACTGACAGCTGCATTTTTACGCATATCATCTAATAACAAGTTGCTTTGTATCATAATCTTTTGTTGGTACATCTGCTGTTTAATTGCTTCTATACCCGCTACATTACTCTTGATATCACACAACATCATCAACTTTGCAGTGCCATTTTCTCTAAATTCTACTATTTCATTCACACTTGTTTTACTAAATAAAATCTGTAAATCAGGATTTAAATCTCGCATTTTTATTTCAAATTCCTTTGCGTTTGGCAACTTAAAATTATCTGCCAATTTATCAAAATTTAAACAATTAACTTTTTGCTCCTTGGGATTATCTAATAAACTTTCTGAACCTTCAACCACAATCTGTTTTAATTTTAAAGTGCTTTCCAGCAGTGCATGATTAAGTTGTACTTTATCTATTACTTTTATAACAGAGTAACCTTCACTGAAACTGAATGGACCTGCTATGTCGCTGATTTCTAATCCTTCTAAAACGCTCTTGAGTTTTCCTTTTAGCTGACTTAAATTAACTGTTGCTTTACGCATCTTTATTGGAGGTTCTGGGTTATTACTATTACGTAATTTTTCTACTAAATCTTCAGCCATACCATAAACGTCCTTGTCTTTTTGATCAGGAATTATAAACTCTTGGAACGTGATAAGATAATCCGGCTTTTCTGTTTGCCTTTTTACATCGTCTACTTCTTTATCGCTCATATTAATAAATGGCACAATTTTTACTTCAATAATTTTGCTCCACAGTAACTGACATTTTATTTGTTTTCTTAAAATACTAAGATCTATATTATGCTTCTCTATGTATTGATCAACTTCATTAGCATTAAGTTTAAAACTTTGGGTTAAAAATAACATGACAGCATTATCTAACTCCTCGTTGCTCAATTTTATATTCAGCCTCTGCGCTTCATTAATAATGATAATTTCGTCTATTAGCTCCCTAAGAATTTGAGGTTTTGCTTCTTTTTGATTAACACTTTGAGTGCCAAACAATGAATTTATAAAGTTGATGCGTTTTTCGATATCTAAATTTGAAATTGGCTCGCCATTTACATCTGCAATAATTTCAATCTCGGTTGCAAGCAACCTAAGTGGCAACACTATCAACAGTAAAATTAGTATTTTATACATACAAGTAAAGTTGTTTAGTTAATAACCAATTCTATAATAAATACTGAGTCAATGCTAGCCAACTTTTTAATAGTGATCTCAGTGACAATGGAAATAAAAACCATTGCAACAAAATCAGGTACGCTGGTAAATAGGCTAAAAACATGCTAATATAGCGAATTTAAACCGTGCTAAAAACAGTATACGGAAGGAGAGGGATTCGAACCCTCGATACGACTTTTGGGTCGTATAACGGTTTAGCAAACCGCCGCCTTCAGCCGCTCGGCCACCCTTCCAAATTTAGAACCTAAAGATTATATAATACCAAGACCTCTACCGCCTGTCTAATGCTTTTAATTGCAATATTTGTATCTGTTCAGATGCATGGCTAATACTGAAACAAAAATTCCAGTGCTCCCTTTCTTGTCATCCCAGTGCCCAGACACTGGGATCCAGGAATTTTGATTGGGCACTAAGTTGGTAAGCATAAAAGTGGCTGATCTTATGTTAAAACACAACGTTCTTGATGAGATTACGGCAAGGCTGGATTCCAGACTGGAATGACACCATTTGCTGTGCAGTTTACCTTCAAGAATGAATGTTCGTACAGTCGTGCGCGGTATCTCAGCATAGATTCTGCTAACAAGTAGCGGAATGACGAATTTGTTGTTTTTCAAATTGTGGGCAAACCTAAGCCACTTTAGCTATAAATCAATAAAAACTAATTTCTGCTTTTTTCAATGATTTTCTTTGCTTCTTCTACACCAACCCATTCTCCAACTGCTACCGTTTTTCCCTTTTCTAGATCTTTATAATGAGAAAAGAAATGAGTAATTTTATCTAGTAGGCTTTTAGATAAGTCAGAATAGTCCTTTATATTGTCATAATAGCTATCAACACTGGAAACAGGCACAGCTAATATTTTCTCATCTTCTCCTTTTTCATCCTTAGTGAGTAATGCGCCTATCGGACGCACCGATATTAAAACACTAGATGCTAAGGGAAACTGAGTTAGCACCAAAACATCCACAGGATCACCATCACCTGCGCAGGTATTTGGTATAAACCCATAATTGCAAGGATAAGTCATTGAGGTAGATAAAAATCTGTCAACTTGTAACAACCCAAACTCTTTATTAAATTCATACTTTACAGGCTCAGCATTCGCACTTATTTCAATTACCACATTCACCGCATTTGGTCCTGCTGTTATTTTACTTAAATCCATAAATTACCTCTTAACTTAAGAATAAGCATTATACAATATATGCTTTTAAGTTGCTACATTTATGTAATTCTAAACTTATTTTGCACGGGCTGTCCTAAATTTTCATTCGTCATCTTATTGACTGTTGAAAGTGGTGGTTCCTGTGATAATTGAAATAAAGCATATACTATTACGATAGTAAGCACTGCAGCAATTACTAGATTAACAAAATTATCCTGTGGTAGGACACCTTTTATTGGATTAAATAATTTTTGCTCCATAAGGAAATAATCAGCAACATATAACCCAACAGATAATACAAACATACCTAAAATAAGTTTACAGATTATGTTTTTATGGTCTTTTTCTTTTTTCTTACTGATGATAAGATTTGGCCTACATTCATTCTCTTCTTGTGGCACTGAGTAGTATATATTCTCAGGGTTTGTTACTAATTGTTCAAATTCATCACTATTTTGGTTTTTTAACAGTTGCTCTAGAGTGTTTTTTCTATTTATAGGACATATTGATCCATCCATTTTTAATCCTTTCTCTTGTCGATCTACATCCTCATGGTCGATTGTATATTTGATGGTTCCATCTCTACTTGATAATCCGATCATGTGTAGTTTGCTAGCTAAGAATATTGTATATTGCGTTATTAACAGATTCTCATGTAACTCTAGTACTTTTCTTTTTACTATTTTATCAGGTGACAAAGGTTTTTTATAACTACCTCCAAGAGAATATAATAGAGAAAGTGATAAAGCCACATCTCTATCTACTTTTATCTCTTGATGAGTAGAATAGTAACAATCGATAACAAATTTATTAAAATAAAACTCTTTATCAGATTTTTCATTTAACAGTTTTTTGATGTCAGCAAGTACATTATTTTCAAAATCTTCCTCTGTTTTAAATATTGGTTCTCTCTTTGGATTTGCTAAGATGTTAAGTAAATCTAATTTTCTTCCATCTACTACTTCATTTATATCTCTATTTAACTCAGACCCTTTAATAACGTCATATATTTTATCTATGACATCTTTAGTATTCAGATTATTGTTTTCACTTAGAATTCGATAAGCTAGAGCATAAATTAAAAACAGCCCTTGTAGACTAAATTTTAAGTTAAAATAGTAATCTAATTGTTCATCTTGCTTCTGTATGAATGCAGACAGACCTATGTGATTCCTGTGATCCATAAAACGACCTAAGTCAGCATGTTGAAAGCTACCTAAAAAAATAAATAACGTCTCTAATAAATTACCCTTACCAACAATTTTTATTAGTTCTTCAATTTCTTTTATCATTGCTGAAACCTATAATGTTCTACTTTATAGTATAAGGGATACATGGCAAAATAGCAATAAATGTTATTAGACTTCTTGCATAACCCAAACTAAGTAGAAAAAGGTATAGCTATACCGCCGCGGTATCTCAGCCACTAACAAGAGATCCCGCTAACACGCAGCGGGATGACGGTTGTCAGGGTGTCATCCAAGTAGCCTCTTTCTTGTCATCCCAGTGCCCAGACACTGGGATGGCTTTGTTGCATCGCTAGCTATGATGGATTAAAGATAAAAAAGATAGGGAATATCAGTAGC
>NZ_JAPQLE010000105.1:0-6840 GCF_028982185.1 Wolbachia endosymbiont of Drosophila baimaii
GCTAGTTATTCACTATCCATTTTTTAAGTTGGCGTTTTTTAATGTTTTAAATGCTTTATAAGCGTATTTCAGCTTGTGTAGGTAAAAACCTAGAAATTTAATAAAGACATAGAGTGCACATAGTGCAAAAAATTAAACACGAGACGCCAGATACGTGAGTTTTTTTGTCATTTAATCTGTACAGAGAAGATAAATAAATAGCTTCAGTGTTTATGATAAGGGGGCTGGCGAAGTTTGTCAAGGAAGTTTTTGTTTATAACAGTTGTTGCCAAAAACTATGCAAGAAGTCTATTGAAATCGCGTATATCGATCGTTGTAAAATCACAAAATTGCTCTGTAGAGCTATGCCCTGTAATAATTACTATACCATTTTGCTCAGAGCGTATTGAGATTAGGTTCAGCACTAATTCACACGTTGCACTATCAAGATTACAAAATGGTTCATCTATCAGCCAAACGTTTGCATTAGAAATCAAGAGGCGAGCAAGCGCAACTCTCCTTTTCCAGCCTGCAGAAAGTTCGCCATATCTAATATTAAGTACAGGTTGCAACTGCAAGCAACAAATAGCTGCCACAATCAATTCTCTAGTATTTCGTATTCCTGCCCAGAATTCTACGTTTTGAGCAACAGTTAAGCTATCTTTACAGGCATTCTTATGGCCTATATAGACCATAGAAGGTATATAGGATTTTGGATCATCATATATATCTTTTCCGCAGTGCCTTATATTGCCTGATACCGGCGGTAAAAGTCCAGATAAACTTCTAATTAAGCTGGTTTTACCACTACCATTTGGACCAGTGATTAGAATCTTTGATTTTAGCTCAGCTTTAAAACTGAGATTCTTAAATAGTACCTTATTATTACGAGCGCAGGATAAATTTTCACATTCAAGCATGGATTATCTGCCCTTCCCCTTATGTTTACCTTGAGTTGAAGCCTGAGCTTTTACAAACAGCTCCCAAAATCCTTTCTGTCCGCCTTCTCTATGTATCAATTGTGCAAAACGCTGCATTAAACCATTACCCATCATAACCATCTTTGTCCATTTACCTACCGGTTTTGCTATGTCAACTATTTCTGGATCTTCTTTATAAACTTGCACATCTTTTTGTTTCTCGCGTAGCGTTTCTTGTTGTTTCATCAACTCTTTTTGCTTATTTTTTTGATATAATTCATTGAATTTTCTGTCTTCTTCCCACTCTTCTTTAAAAACTTTTCTAGGAAATATGATTTTTCTAATGCGATTTTTGTATATTTTTCTCAAAAAGAGAAATACTGCAGCTACAGCAAGTAATGTTACGCTATATAATATGATCTGTGTAAGTGGCATTTCCTGTATCTAATTCATTAAAAATACCCTTGCTGTTATACCATAATTATAGAAATTGTGCAATTTTTTTGCGGGTAAAGACAATATAAAAGCAGTACTGCTCTATTTCGAAAATTGCGCAAATATCTGACGAACGGGCTTGTATGTAATAAGGTTTATTTCTATACTTCTTAAAGAATTTAGAAGTAAAACAAATATGAACTGCTGTAAAACTCATACGTGCAATGAACTGAGGAAGAACGACGTAGAAAAGGAAGTTACCCTTTCTGGATGGTTATATCGTAAGCGCGACCATGGTAACCTAATTTTTGTTGATTTAAGAGACTTCTACGGAATCACTCAGCTAGTATTTAATAATGACAAAGACTTTTTTGATGAGATATCAAATTTAAAATTGGAGAGTGTAATTACTGTTACAGGAATAGTTGAAGCTAGAACTGAAGATACGGTAAACAGCTCTATTTCTACCGGAGAAATCGAGGTGATAGTCAACAATTTGCGCGTTGAGTCGGAAGTTGAGTTCCACTTTGATGAAGAAATAGCAAAAGAAGAAAGAAGTATATTGGCAAGCATTACCGGCGAGCAAGAATACCCAGAAAACATGAGATTTAAATATCGATTTCTTGACTTAAGACGTGAAAAAGTCCGCAACAATATTATTTTGCGCTCACAAATTATTGCAGAGCTCCGCAAGCTCATGATAGAGCGAGGATTTTTAGAGATTCAAACTCCAATACTCACTGCTTCCTCTCCTGAAGGAGCACGCGACTACCTAGTGCCAAGCAGGCTAAATCCTGGCAAGTTCTACGCATTGCCACAAGCTCCGCAGATTTTCAAACAGTTGCTCATGGTTTCAGGGTTTGATAAATATTTCCAAATTGCACCGTGTTTTCGTGATGAAGACGCAAGGGCTGACCGTTCTCCGGGAGAGTTTTATCAGCTAGATCTTGAAATGTCTTTTGTAACTCAAGAAGACATCTTTCAGATTATTGAGTCTACCTTATATAGAGTGTTTGCTAAATTTTCTCGTAAGTCTGTTGATAAAGATTTTCCACGTATTACATATAAAGAAGCAATGCTTAAATATGGTTCTGATAAGCCAGATCTGCGCAATCCACTATTAATCAGCGATGTTACAGAAATTTTTCGTGATTCAGGGTTCAATATTTTCAAAAGCAATATTGAGCGTGGTATGGTAGTGAGAGCCATCCCTGCACCTAAAACAGCAGAGGAACCACGCAGCTTCTTTGATAAAAAGATAGAACATGCGCAAAAAGAATTCGGTGCTAAGGGTCTCGGATATATAACGTTTGATAAAGATGGAACTGCGAAAGGCCCAATTGCTAAATTTCTTGATGAAAATAGGCTAAACCACATAAGAGAAGCAACAAACATAGAGCCAGGAGATAGTGTATTTTTTGCTTCTGACAAAGAGAATGAGGCGGCAAACATTGCAGGAAAAGTACGCACTCTTTTAGGGTCAGAACTCAGTCTTATAGATGATAATATCTTCAAGTTTTGTTGGATCATTGATTTTCCATATTTTGTATATGACGATAAAAGTAAAAAAATCGATTTCTTTCATAACCCATTCTCCATGCCACACGGTGGTCTGAAAGATTTAGAGGACAAAAATCCACTGGATATCCTTGCTTACCAATATGATCTTGTTTGCAATGGAATAGAACTGTCAAGTGGGGCGATTCGTAATAACAAACTGGATATCATGTATAAAGCTTTTGCCATTGCAGGTTATAGCCGGGGAGAAGTTGATACAAGATTCGGTGCACTTGTACGTGCATTCAGATTTGGTGTTCCTCCTCATGGTGGAATAGCACCAGGAGTTGATAGAATAGTTATGCTGCTTGCTGATGAGCCAAATATTCGTGAAGTAATCTGTTTTCCTATGAACCAGCAAGGTGAAGATGTTCTAATGGGTGCTCCTTCCAAGGTGGAGGATAAGCATTTACGTGAGTTGTCTTTGCAGATCATTGAGTGAAAAATCTTATAGCAAGGAGCACCGGTTAATGATATATTAGGTTATGTTAAATCGAAAGATTATGACTAACATCCAAAAGGCAATACTATCGGGCATAATCTGCAACATGATTATATGGTATGAATTAACTCTATTTGGAGTTTTAACACATATAATAAGCAATGTTTTTTTTCCTTCAGAAAGCGATTATTTAAGCACAATCAAATTTCTTGGTAGTTTTGCAATTGGATTTGGATTTAGACCACTTGGTGCATTTATTTTTGGTTACATTGGAGATAAATACGGCAGAAGGAAAATTTTGCTGACTTCCGTAATATTAGCTTCGATATCATCTACTGCAATTGCGATTATACCAAGCTTTAAAGAAATAGGAATATTTTCTCCTATACTGCTTCTGCTTTGTAGAATAACACAAGGAATGGCAGCAGGTGGAGAAACAAGTATCAATTCAGCTTTTTTAATAGAGCATTCAAGCGATAAAAAAAATCTAGGCTTTTTAGGTAGCATGAAAGCTTTTAGTGGTGCTCTTGGTTCTATTACATGCTTTGTAATGATAGCTGTTTGCAAAAAGTTTACAGGTGAAAATTATGAAATTTGGGGCTGGAGGTTGCCCTTCTATTTCTGCTTCATTATGGGCATAATAGGCTTTTTAACAAGATATATAATGGAAGAGAGCTTAGCATATAAAGTGCACGATCAAAATAAAAGCTTATCTAATTCTCCATTTTTAGAGTTAATCAGGGACTATAAAAAAGCATTTGTGATAGCAATTGGACTTGGTATTGCTCAAAATGCAATCGTTTATTCAGCAATCATGTTTTACAACATATCTGTAAAAGAATTTACCCTGTCAGGCATCGATATTAAAAATGTAGTAAGAATTATAAGCGAAATTATATTTGGAACATCTGCAGTGTTGTTCGCAACGTTATCTGATAAAGTTGGGAAGAAAAACGTGATGGTTCCTGTACTAATAGTATTAGCTTGCGCTAGCTTACCGGCATTTTCGCTACTGTCCTATGATAACCACTATGTTATAACGCCCACTTATTGGCTAATAACCATACCAATAAGTGCATCTTTTGGAATATATAATTCTCTTGCTTGCGAGTTATTTCCAACGAAAGTTAGGTGCACGGGCTTTAGCCTCACACATAACATATCTGCAGGAATATTTGGTGGCCTTTCTCCATCCATATGCATGTGGCTTATAGAAAAAACCGAAACAAAACTTGCAGCAGGCATTTATCTTACTGCCTGCGCATTAATTAGCCTAATATCTGTGCTTCAAATTAAAGCCAAAGACAGAAAAGTTGATTGGTGAAATCGTTTCAGTCGAAAAATAGCGCTTCAATGGATTTTTCGATGTGTTTAGTGATAGGAGCAGTGATAGTGATTTCTTTATTGTTTGGCAGTTTTAAAGATAAAGAATGCGAATGAAGGTGAATTTTATTTGCTATCCCATCAATAAAAGCTTTTTTACCACCATATTTACCGTCACCAAGAATAGGGCAATTTATATGAGCTAAATGTGCACGTAACTGATGGGTTCTGCCGGTAATTGGTTGTAATTTTAAATAAGCAACATTGTGTTTGGATTTTGCTATAATTGAAAAATGCGTAGTGGCATTCTGAGGTGAATTTTCATCAACGACCACTTTTTCTTGACCTGAAACATATTTTTTCACCAATGGATAGTCTATTGTTCCACTATCCTTGCTCGGTATGCCAGAAGTTAATGCTAAATAAGTTTTTTTTACTCTTCGTCCTTTAAATTCTTCCATAAGGTATCTGGCAACATTAGCGTTGCGTGCGAATATTATCACTCCACTCGTATCTCTATCTAGCCTATGGACAATTTTAAATGTTTCTCCCTCTCTTATTTGGTCAAGCAAATCACTCATGCTAATCTTTACTTTTACGCCACCTTGAACGATGACCCCTGCGGGTTTGTTTATAGCTAGTATATATTCGTCTTCATATAATATGTTCTCTCTTAGTAGATTCACTAACTTTTCATTATATTTGCGATCAGAATTAGCGTTTTCAATATAATTCAAGTGCTTCAGCGTTATAGTTTGCCCAGAATTTACTCTATCACTGGACTTTGCTTTGCAATCATCAACTTTGATTAATCCTTTCCTTAAAGATTTTTCAATTACAGATTGCTTTAGATCAGGAAAGATTCTTCTGATGTACCTATCCAGCCTAACGTTATCGTCTTCTATTAATATGGTTTTTATACTTTGTAGCATTCCATTATTTATAATGAATATCTAGTGAAATGTCAATTATTGGTGTCATTCCAGTGTCAAGCACTGGAATGACACCGAAGGGGCTACTGCCGTCATAAAGGAACCAGTGTCAGCTACTCGGATGACAGGAGAAGGAGACTACTGAGATGACAGCTAGCCTGACAACCGTCATCCCGCTGCTTGTTAGCGGGATCTAGAGATACCGCGAATGAATCGCGGTATGACGGTTCGCGGCGGCATGACGTAGAGCTTGCGTTAGATATACTTTTATACTCACCAACTCAGCTGGATCCAAGTAGTCAGAGCACTGGGATGACAAAAAAAGGAGGGCACTTGGATGACGGGAGAAGGAGCTATTTGGATGATATCGTTTACTATACCATACGCGTCAAGTTAAGGAAATAAAGGTATGAAAGAGATAGAATAATAAGGTATAAGTTCTCCCAGATGTACTTTTAGTGAGAGAACCAATGAATAAAATAACTTGCTTATCAAAAAAGCTCAAAGAATTTTTTAATGAAAAAGCAGACAAAATCTCAATTACAACAAGGTTTATAAAAAGAAAGAGAAAGCTAAAAGGCTCATCGTTCGTAAAAGTCATAGTCTTGGGTAATATAGGGGTTGATAATTGTAGCGTAGAAACAATGTGTCAATTACTAAACGAGGACTCGATAGATATAACAAAACAAGGTTTGGATTTTAGATTTACTGAAGAAGCAGTGGAATTTATGAAAAGGATGTATAATGAATCTGTGGTTCTCTTTAAAAATATCTTGCAAGTTGATTGCAAAATCTTACAGCAATTTAATAGTGTTAAATTATTGGACAGTAGCTATATTACTCTACCTAACAGTATGGAAGAGATGTATAAAGGTTATGGTACTAGCTACAGTGGCTATGAAAGCAATACTAAGTCTAGAATAAAGTTACAATTAGTTTTCGATTACATGAATCAGATAATAGACCAACTTAATTTAACGGAGGGAATAAGATCAGACCAGGGATATAGGAAACATTTAAGTAATATATCAAGCAATGATTTGCTAATATCTGATCTCGGTTATTTTGTGCCAAGTTCTTTTAAACAAATCAATGAAATAGGAGCTTATTTCATAAGTCGTCGATACCAACGTATATGATGTAGAAACAAATCAAAAAATGGAGTTATTAGAATGTTTAGAGATTTTTAGAAAACGAAGTATTGTTAGGAAAAGAAGCAAAAATTAGAGTAAGAATTATATGTCAGAAACTA
>NZ_JAPQLE010000106.1:0-5599 GCF_028982185.1 Wolbachia endosymbiont of Drosophila baimaii
GTAAATTTGTTACCTCTCTTACCCACTCCATAATTAAACAACTCTGCAATGTCTCCTATTTGTCCTCCTAATAATGAGAATTGGTATAAGTAATAAGAAAAATACTAATTTACGTGAAGAAGTTACCTATTTTAAACTAGATTCTTACTTTGAAAGAGTGGTTGGGTCATGCGATACTGCAGAAGATAAACCATCTGCAACCCCACTGTTATTCGCATTAGAAGAGAGTACGTTGCCTATAAATAGAGAAAATGTGTTTTTCGTTGGTGATAGCATCACAGATGTTCTGTGTGCACAAAATGCCAATTGTTTACCTATTATATACGGTCAATCAATAAGCGGTTATGAAGATTTGTTATGTTTTCAACATTTTGATAAACTTACAGATTTTGTAATAAAGTATTTAGAAGATAGGTAATGACCGCTGTTACAGAGATTGCCAGTATAACAAGACGCTTTTGCGCGTATTTAATAGATGTAGCAATTTTATTAATTCCAACTTTATTAATTATACTGCTATTAGAGGATTCTCCGTTGATCTTACATCTATCATACATGTGTGTAAATTGTAGTTACTTCACATATTTTATATCTTCAAAGGCCCAAGCAACTCCCGGTCAACAGTTAATGAATATGTATACTATCAATTTAGATAATTCTAAAATAGACTTGAATTTAGCGTTTGACAGAAGCTCTTCCCAGTTTTTTCTTCCTTTGTTAAACAGTGTAGTAGTTGTCCTTACTGAATTTTTGCAAGATCAGGAAGTATTAGTGAATGTCTTGAGTGCATTGAAAGTAATTATAGTGCTACTCACTCTCTGCTGGTATCTAGTTGCTTGCTTCTCTAAGAAAAAACAGACATACCACGACATGCTATTTGATACGGTTGTTATCAAAGGAACTATTAAATGAGTTGCTATAACTATCGTTATCATATAAATTATGCTGATGAATTGAACTAGGGGAAGATTATGAATGAAGAGATAGTAAAACATTTGAACAAATTATTGACCAATAAGCTGACTTCTGTACGCCAGTATCTTTTGCATTTTGCGATTCTCAAAAACAATGGAATTAATAGACTTGCAGAAAAGGTAAAAAATGAGCTTAACGAAGAACTTGAACATGCAAGCAAGTTGGCAGAAAGAATTTTGTTATTTAAAGGAGTCCCAAATTTTCAGGATACAAACGAAATATCAAAGTATGATGGAAAGTTTACAAAAGACACAATACGGAAAATCTTAGAAGCTAATTTGAAATTAGAGGGAAAAGGTATTAAGGATATCAAAGAAACGATTTCTATCGCTGAGAAAGAAAAGGATTTTGTTAGTGTAATGTTATTAGAAGGGATGTTAAAAAATGAAGAAGAGCACTTCCATTGGATTGAGAAACAGATCGATCTTATTGAACTAATGGGTGTTGAAAACTATTTAAGAACACAAATATAGAGTGTTAAAAAAAATAGTATTTATTTTAATTATACCTTGCTCACTTCTTTTTTTATTAGGATTATGGCAAGTATTCAGATTGAACTGGAAGAATAATATTATCAAAAATATGAATCTTCCAGTGGTTCATCTATTGCCCAATAACGACCTTGAAAAATTTAACTATAGGCATGTCAAGATTGGTGGGATTCTAAGTAGCATAGAACTATATGTTTTTGCAGGGCAACACGGCTATCACGTGCTGTCTCCTATGTTGCTCACCACTGGACGTTACATGTTGGTGAATAAAGGAATAGTCAGAGAAAAAAAGGAGAAAAAAGTAAAAATTGAAAAAGTAGTTGTAGATGGAATTTTATATTGCGATAGCAATAAAAGCAAAAATTGGTTTATCAAGAACGATACTGCTTCGAATACATGGTTTACCCTGAGTACAGAGGAAATTTCCAATGAGTTAGGTATTAAGCTAGAGAAGTGTGTATTGTGGTCGAACAATTTTGGCAGCAAATTAGCTATACAGCCAATGAAGCATTTGGAATATGCAATCACTTGGTTTGCACTTTCCTTAACTTGGTTAATTATGTGCGTAATTTACTATAGGCAAAACCTCAATAAAGCTTGAAGCTTTCTGTACATAAAATTAGAGAAGTAGTCATTCATCTTTATCACTACCAAGATCTTTTAACATACTGTAATTACCTTTTCTAAATCTACTTTTTAAAGACGTAACTCCACTTTCGCTAATACCACTGAGGCTCAGTGCAGCTCCGCCTAGCTGCAATCCTATCTCAGATGTTTCAGGAATAATTTTACTAGCTCCTAGGTCTCTATAAACCTCCACATTACTCAGATCTGGTAAGCGTATTACAATATTTACATGCGGAAAATTTGCAGCAACTAAAGAAACAACTTTTTTTATAGTAACTTCATTCTTTATTGAAATAACGAGAGCTTGAGCTCTTTCTATTCCTACCGATTTTAAAATTTCACATCTTGTAACATCTCCAAGATATATAGGAAAACTATCACTTTTTCCTTCTTTGACTATTTTCGATTGAATATCTACAACAACGTAACTTAAATGCTCTGCCGTAAGCATTTTTGTTACCATATATCCCACTCTACCAAATCCAGCAACTATCACATGGTTATAAAGATCTTGTGTATCTGTTTCAACAGCTTCATCATCTAATATTGTTTTCTCAGTGCTAAATGAGCTTGCTACCCAATCTCCAAGCCCCGATAAAAGAGGAGTGAAAGCCATGGTTACTGTAGTTACCATCATAAGTACTTGAGCGAGTTCACTTGGTAGCACATTTAGCTCATCTGCTAAGCGAAATAAAATGAACGCAAATTCACCGCCTTGTGAAAGCAGTAACCCAGCTTGTACGGCAGGTGCACTCTTAAACCCAAAAAATCTACACAATATATATATGATAGATGTTTTTAAAACGATAAGGATAATCGATAATAAAGTAATTAGTGGTAACTTATTGAGTAAAAGTTCGGTATTGATGGACATACCAACAGTCATGAAAAATAAGCCAAGAAACAAATCTTTAAATGGTAATACCGCGTGTTCCACTGAGTGTCTATATTCTGTTTCTGCAACTAACAATCCAGCAACAAATGCACCTAATGCCAACGATAAATGAAATTGCTCAGTAATAAATGCTGCTCCTAATACTATTAAAAGCGTCGTTGAAATAAAGATCTCATTACTTTCCATTTTAGCAATAACCGAAAATAAAGGTCTAAGCAATAATCTACCAGTTATAAATATCAGCACTAATGCAATGGCTGCTTGCACTAATGAGCCTGCCAATGAGCTTATCAGGCTGTGCTCAGAATTGCCAGCAAGTAAAGGTACCAATACTATTAATGGTACCACTGCAAAATCTTGCATTAATAGTACTGCTATCGACAACCTACCAACCTGACTTGCTTGAGAACCTTTTTCTTGCAGAACCTGCAACACTATTGCTGTTGAGGATAGCGCAAGCCCACCACCAATAACTGTTGCTATATTCGTATTCACTCCGAAAGCAAGAGCGATGCACCATATTGCTACCATGGTAACTATAACTTGAAGAGAACCGAACCCAAATACATGAATACGCATAGCGATCAGGCGTTCAAATGTCAATTCAAGGCCTATAATGAATAACAGAAAAACTACACCAAATTCTGCAAGATTATCCATTGCTTCAGCTGAGTGTATCAGACTAAATCCATGAGAACCAATAACTGCACCTGCAACGAAGTAACCGAGCACTGGACTAATATTCATTTTCCAAAACGCTATGACTATAAACACAGCAGCAGAAAGCAAAATTATAATATCAAACAAATGCTGAGAGCCACTGTGCATGATATTTAACCTGTAGAATTAGACCATTTAATTGAGCAGCCAATACTTGATTTTTGGTCAATTGGAGAATTACCAGTTTCTGCAATAAATTTCATAGCTTGAAATAAGTCACTACTTCCTACTTCATAGCTTTGGACCTTTTCTTTTTTTGTGTCATTAAAACGTCCACGATAGCAAAGGTTTAAATTGGAATTAAAGCCAAAAAAGTCAGGAGTGCAAACAGCCCCGTATTCTTTAGCTATTTTCTGTGTACTATCGATTAAATATGGAAATGTAAACTTATTTTCCTTGGCAAAATTAATCATGTTTTCAAAGGAATCTTCTGGATATTCATTTACATCATTTGACATTATTGCAACGGTATTCACCTGATAATCTTTTTTCAATTGATCAACATCGCTTACCAGATTGCTAATAATTGACTGAACGTAAGGACAGTGATTGCATATAAACATTACGATAAGACCATTTTTTCCACAGCAGTCACTTAATGTATAGTATTTATTGTCTACTCCCAAAAGATTAAAATCTTTTGCAGTAAAACTAAAATCGACTTTAGGAGTGTTCAGAGCAACCATAGACTATTATTATACCATATGTAATTTACGGTCTTATTATTTAAATGTCAAACGGTTTCTATGTATACTGTTTGCATATTCTTTTTTAGTATTATAATTATAAAACTTATGTTCATAACTTTCGAAGGAATAGACGGCTCTGGTAAAACAACACAATCTAAGCTACTTGCAAATCATTTTAAGCAAATTCACGGCGAAAATAATGTAGTGTCGACTCGAGAACCAGGTGGCACTGATTTTGCAGAAAAGATAAGAGGAGTGTTGTTAACAAATAATATTGATCCTATTTCTGAACTCTTGCTATTTATCTCAATGAGGCACGAACATATGAAAAAATTAATATTACCAGCTCTTGCAGAAGGGAAAATAGTGATTTGTGATCGGTTTATTGATTCAACCATTGCATACCAAGGATATGGGTTTGGAGTTGATTTAAAACTAATAGAAGATTTGCATAGGTTGGCTGGAGTTAGATATCCAGATATTACATTTATTCTAGATATTGATGTTAAAGTTGGGTTAAGTAGAGCGAAAGACAAGAATAAATATGAAGAAATGGATGTTAATTTTTATAATAAAGTTGGAAAAGGGTTTAAAGAAATTGCCATAAAAGAGCCCGGTAGGTGCCATGTCATCACTGAAATTGAAACAAAAAATGATAATCAAGTACACAATGAAATTATTAGACTTCTTGCATAACCTAAATTAAAAGGCAATTATTTTTGGCGTTTTTTGTAACAGCTGATAATTGTGATTTAAGTCCGTCAGGAAAAGGGGTCATCCAGGTAGCCTCTTTCTTGTCATCCGAGTAGCCGACACTTGGATCCAGATCGGATACTGAGTTGGTGAGTATAAAAGTATAGCTAACGCGAGCTCTACGTCATACCGCCGCGGTATCTCTAGATCCCGCTAACAAGCAGCGGGATGACGAGCTTATCGTCATGCCACCACGAACCGTCATACCGCCGCAGACCGTCATACCGCGATTCATTCGCGGTATCTCAGCCGCTAACACGTAGCAACTATTCTCCCTCATCATACCGCCGCGGTATCTCCAGATCCCGCTAACAAGTAGCGGGATGACGATTGTCGTTTAGCTATAAATATTTAAGAAATTTACCAAATGAAAAAAAAGGCAAAAGAAGCCCCGTGGTTGGCTAATTACTTACATTATACTTTCAAGTATGGCGTTTTTTTATTCTAAA
>NZ_JAPQLE010000106.1:5640-14166 GCF_028982185.1 Wolbachia endosymbiont of Drosophila baimaii
ATCTAAATTATAAACATTAAGAAATTTACTAAACAGAAAAAAAGGCAAAAGAAACCCTAGGGTAGCTAATTATTCACTATCCATTTTTTAAGTTGGCGTTTTTTGATGTTTTAAATGCCTTATAAGCGTATTTCAGCTTATGTTAGGTAAAAACCTAGAAATTTTATAAAGACATAAGGTGCACATAGTGCAAAAAATTAAACATGATACGCCAGATACGTGAGTTCTTTTGTCATTTAATCTGTACAGAGAAGATAAATAAATAGCTTCACTTTCATGATAAGGGGGCTGGCGAGGTTTGTCAAGTAGTTTTTAGCCCCGTTTCTGTGAGCTACCTGATGACACCATTGGTCAATTACTGCAACTAAAAACTTTCATTTTAGCAGTTAAACAAGGCCAAATTTAATAGAGGGAGGATTTTTTTATTTTCTCATTCTTCTCATTTTCCTCTCTAACAATTTTTTTCCCGCTTAATATGCCCTTTATTTCATCTCCTGTTAAAGTTTCAAACTCCAGTAGATTTTCGGCAATGAGATCTAAGCCTTTCTTATGCTTGGTCAAAATGTCTTTCGCTTTTTCATAGCAAGAAGACACAATTTTCTTCACTTCTTCATCTATAAGTTTTAACGTATCTTCAGAAATTATCTCAGAACCATGCATAGTTTGTTCGCGATTGTGATAGATCGGGCCTACTTTGTCGCTCATCCCACATTTCGTTACCATAGCGCGTGATAAATCAGATGCTTGTTTTATGTCCGAGGATGCGCCGCTTGTGACTTTATCGTAGCCAAAAATTAGCTCTTCTGCCACACGTCCACCCATTGCAACAGTTATATCTGCTAGCATCTTTTCTCTTGTGAGGGACACTCTATCTGTTTCTGGTAGTCTCATAACTAAACCGAGTGCCCTACCGCGTGGAATAATTGTTGCCTTATGTATAGGATCAGAAGCAGGCATATTCACAGCAATCATCGCATGACCAGCTTCATGGTATGCAGTCAGTCTCTTTTCCTCTTCTGTCATAATTAGGGATCGTCTTTCTACGCCCATCATCACTTTATCACGTGCATATTCAAAATCATCCATGGTAACAATCTTCTTGTTTCTTCTTGCAGCGATAAGTGCAGATTCGTTCACTAAATTTGCTAAATCAGCTCCAGAAAAGCCTGGTGTTCCTCTTGCAACTGTTTTCACGTTTACATCTGGTGCTATTGATATTTTCTTTATATGAGTATTTAATATCTTTTCACGCCCATTTATATCGGGTAAAGAAATAGTAATCTGTCGGTCAAAACGACCAGGTCTAAGCAATGCTGGATCTAAGACATCCGGACGGTTAGTCGCAGCAATTATTATTACGCCCTCATTAGACTCAAAGCCATCCATCTCAACTAACAACTGATTTAATGTTTGTTCTCTTTCATCATTGCCGCCACCAAGACCAATGCCGCGATGTCTACCCACCGCATCTATTTCATCTATAAAAATTATACAAGGAGCATTTTTCTTGCCTTGATCAAACATATCACGAACACGACTTGCACCAACACCAACGAACATTTCGACAAAATCAGATCCAGAAATGCTAAAGAATGGCACATTAGCTTCACCAGCAATTGCGCGAGCAAGTAGGGTTTTGCCAGTTCCAGGAGAGCCAATTAAAAGGCACCCTTTTGGTATTTTTCCACCTAATATTTGAAATTTTTGCCTTTGTTTAAGGAAATCAACGATCTCTACCAGCTCTTCTTTTGCTTCATCAATTCCGGCAACATCATCAAATGTTACTTTTTTTCCACTAGTCATGAGTCTAGCCCTTGACTTGCCAAAGCTTATAGTTCTGTTGCCTCCCGCTTGTGTTTGTTTAAGAAAGAATAGCAAAAAGCCAATAAAGATAAATGTTGGGACCCATGAGATAAGTAATCCACCAATTACGTTCATGGCAGAATCTCCAGTTGAAAAGGAGAATCTCACTTTTCTATCATGTAAATTTTTTATTAGGTCGCTATATATAACACCGCTTGAGTTGAAACTTGAACCATCCCTGAACTTGCCTTCAATGCTCTGATTTTTTATGACAATATTTTCTACATCATTGTCTTCTAGTCTAGTTAAAAATTCCGAAAAAGGTATAATTGTTTTACTTTTACCTACATTTCCGCTGAACTGAATATAAGCAACTGAAATAAGAACAATAATTACTAACCAGATCAATAAGCCTTCTAAAAATTTTTTCATTTCTATTTTTAACTAAATACCCATCAAGCTTACCAAATTTTGTTTTATCGTGCTATTAATAATGCATTGAGTATTATCGTCATTGGTATTTTTTCCGTTATAATTTACATCAGGATAAGCAAGCACCTTTCCATCTTTTAGCACTACAGGCAAAGAATAGAAAACTTCAGGGCAGCAGTTGTAATCCTTCAGAAATTCAGGAACTTTTTGTGTTTTTTTTAATGGAGCAATGATAACTGAACACTCTTGATTTCCGAGTATTGTGCAGCTAAATCTGTTATCCCATTGAGTAGGTTCATTTAAAGGTAGGTTTAAGGTAATTTCTTGTATCTTTGACGATTCTCTAATTATCAAGATATTTTCTCCATGTTTTCTTATTTTACACCCAGAAAGTGTACAGTTAACATTACTATCCTTTTGCAATATTTTATTAAATATTACGATAAGGCTGTTGTACCTTGGTTTATAATGTTTACTAGCAATTGCCATTATGGAGTAAAGAAGAAGCCTCAAGGCTATTTCCTCTGGCAATTGATAAAACTCACTTAGTTTAATTTCAATATAACCAAGA
The DNA here is from genome assembly GCF_028982185.1 of Wolbachia endosymbiont of Drosophila baimaii. Taxonomy (NCBI): domain Bacteria; kingdom Pseudomonadati; phylum Pseudomonadota; class Alphaproteobacteria; order Rickettsiales; family Anaplasmataceae; genus Wolbachia; species Wolbachia endosymbiont of Drosophila baimaii. The sequence continues at coordinate 8,447 of NZ_JAPQLE010000106.1, forward strand.
TCATGCACATTAACGCAGTCATTAAACGCAAGGCGTGTGTAGTGCATCAACGCTTTTGCAGCTCTTTTCATATGAAGGGCTGTGAGGCATATTCGCTCTGTTAAAATCTCTTGATTATCACTTGCTTTAAGTAAGTTGCGGTATAAAGTTCGTCTGTATTTTAAGTCATGATTGCTTCTATCTTCGATCCATTTTAACCGGTGAAGCTTAGCGTACTTTTCTATTTCACTACGACTAAAATTTAACAATGGCCTAAATATATAAATACCATTTAGGAAAGACTTGTAGTCCATTGATGATAATCCATCTACGCCACTACCTCGCTCTAATCTTAACAAGAACGTTTCTGCTTGATCATCTTTGTGATGAGCAACGAGCAAACATTTAACATTATTGTTTTTACACCACTCTGCTAGTAACTTATACCGTACTTTTCGTGCCTGTAACTGAATATTGCCTTTAATATTTTGCTTTTCCCAATTTAATATGAACGATTCCTTTGCTCCAAGTTCCTTTGCATAACTTACAACAAAATCAGCTTCTTTTTGAGACTCTGGACGTAATCCATGATTTACTGTTAATGCTATAGGAAGTGAAAGCTTGTTTTTTTTTGCCCAGTTAGTCATTAAGTGCAGTAAGACTATACTATCTACACCACCTGATACTGCAACTGCAACTTGATTGTTATAGAAAGCAAAACTATTAACCACATTTTGAAATAATAACTCTAATTCCATTATGTCTCTTGATGGCCAGACAGGTCAGATCTCTTACGTCATACCGCGACTTATTTGTGGTATATATAGATCCTGCTAACAAGCAACGAAATATGACAAGTTTGTCCTTTTTTGCCTACCCCAGTGCCCTTTCTTTATGTCATCCCAGTGTTTGACACTGGGATCCAGGTTTTAATGCAAGAAACTATTTCTTTATTCCAGAAAATGAAAATTCCACTCTACGATTTTTAGCATGCTCTTTTTCATATTTAGAATTTCTAGAATCATCTTTTACATTAACCAAAGGCTCAGTTTCACCTTTAGAAGCAGTTTTTATTCTGTTTTCTATGTAGGGTGTACAACTAACCATAAATTTTTTAGCTGCATCTGCCCTTCTAGCGCCTAGCGCAAGATTATATTCATGAGAACCACGGTTGTCAGTGTGACCAGTTAAAGTAACCTTCGCGTCAGGGTTATCTTGTAACACCTCCATTACGTCAAGTAATGCATCTGCACTTACTTCAGCAATACTAGATTCATCATAACCAAAGAAAACTCTTTTATCACCTATCTGCTTAACAACAGAATTTATTTTATTTGTTGTATTTGCTCCTTTTTTTGGGCAAGAACTTACACCAGTAAGTAATAAACAAAAACAGCACATTATAACCAGTCTACTCCACATTACTAAACCTCCATAAATTTTAAATAGTGCGTAACTTTAATTTCAGTAGCTAATATCTCTCTATATTGTAATATAGTCAAGAGAAATAAAATACTAAATACTTTTTCTACAACCTTACAATTAATTTTCCTATAATATGCTGGACTCTGAGTAGAAAAATCCAATAAAAGAATAAAAAGTACAATTTTTTATTGTACTTTAAGCAAATATACTTTTAACTTTATTATTAATCTATTACGGTATTAAACAGATGTTTTCTAAAGTAATGAACAAATATGCAATCTTATAAGTTTTTAGAGGAAGTATTATATAGGGTAAAGAATATCGAAAATACGCTAAAAGTACTAAACCAAAGCCAATTGAATATAGAGGACAAAGTTGAACAAATGAGTCTTCTAGAAGAAATCAGACATGAAATTATCTCTCATGACGCAATAAAGGAATCATTAGCAGATGCTCTTGGTAACAAAAAAAGTGCAAATACTCAGCAGCTAAAGTTAATAGAGAGAATACATAAAAGCAACAGTGCTGTTCCTATTGATTTAGTAAAGTCTTTATCCAAAGCTAAAGTTGAATGCCAAAATTTATGGAAGCTATCTCATTCTGAAACCAGTAACTTAGAAAAACTAAAAGAACGTTTTACTGATTTAATCACACTCATTCGCGAAGTAGCTTCTATAAAATCGCAGCAATTAAAATGCTCAAAATACGACTCACTGCTTGCTGACTATGACTCTGATATCACAGAAAAGAATATAAGGGAAGTATTCCCCAAGGTAGGCAAATTTTTTAGTGAAAATGTAGATAAAATAATTGAAAAGCAGAAAAAGGATAAGGTTACTAATATACAAAAAGTTGCTACTCAGAAACAGATTGAACTTGGCTCATTATGTTTACAGCAAATGGGTATTGCACTAAATGAGATTCGTACTTCTTATTACTACCCTATAGATTATGATGAATCTGATTTTTGTTATGGTTTATTTTCACTTTTACGGCATAGTGGTCATGCAATTTATCAAAAATGTTTAGCGCAAAATTCTATAAGTAGTCCAATTACGAGACATGTTATGTATGAAACTCAAGGGTTATTCATGGAAAGGATGATTGGAACATCCAGAGAATTTATTGAGTTTATTCAACCACACATAAAAGAGAAGTTTGCTATAAAAGGCAAAACTAATAGCAGTGTTGAAAATTTGCACTTGGTTTTCAATGAAATAAACCTTTCTTCTTTTTTAAAAAATGCAGATGAATTTAGTCTGTTAGCTCATATTATGTTGAGAACTAAGTTAGAACAAGATATAATAAATGGCACATTGGAAGTCAAAGACCTGCATGATGCGTGGTTGGAAGGTATGAAGCACTATAAAATTCCAGTAAAAGCTAAAAATGAGCTAAACACTTATTTTCAAGATGAATATTGGGCAAGCGGTGTTATGGGCTACTTTCCTATAAAAATTATTGCTTTAATTGCTGCTGTGCAGATTTTCTCTTTCGTTAAAAAGAATCATTACGAATCATTAAGTGCTATAATAAAAGGAGATTTTAGTTTACTTATCAGTTGGTTATCTCAAAATGTATACAGTGCAAAGTGTGGCCTGGAACTGCTAAAAAAAGTAACAGGTAAGGGTTTAGACGTTGAGTGTGTTGCTTACTACTTATCTGAAAAGTATAATTTGTCTTAATAAATGGTTTTCTTGAGTTATGTATGAATTTTGTTCGAAAATTAACCGGAAAGTTTTATAGCCTTTTTACTTTCAAAGGTTTGTTTGCTAGCGATATTGCTATAGACCTTGGTACTGCAAACACTTTAGTTTATCAGAAAAATCAGGGAATAGTGCTTGATGAGCCTTCAGTTGTAGCAAGAATAAAAGAAAAAGGAAGTTACGTTCCTTATGCTTTTGGTAAAAAAGCTAAAATGATGCTTGGAAAAACGCCTGGAGAAATAGAGGCGATAAGGCCCTTAAAAGATGGAGTCATTGCTGATTTTAAAAGTGCGGAAGAAATGCTAAAATATTTCATACGCAGTGCAAACACAAAATTCACTGTTAATAAACCTAATATTATCATATGCGTTCCATCTGGATCCACGCCAGTTGAAAGGCGTGCTATACAAGATGCAGCAGAAAGTGCTGGTGCAAATGAAGTATTTTTAATTGAAGAACCAATGGCTGCAGCAATCGGAGCTGGGCTCCCGGTTACTGAACCTGAGGGTTCTATGATTGTTGATATAGGAGGCGGTACAACTGAAGTTGCAATTATTTCTTTAGGCGGAATTGTTTATTCACGTTCTGCTAGAGTAGGTGGCGATATTATGGATGAAGCAATAAAATCATATATTCGTGAAAATCATAAGTTATTAATCGGTGAAACAACCGCTGAGAAAATTAAGAAAAGCATAGGTTCAGCCAGTCTGCCAGGTGAAAATAACAAAGAGGGAATGATAATTAAAGGCAGGGATTTAGTGAGTGGCATGCCAAAAGAAATGCTTTTATCAGAATACCAAGTTGCAGAGAGTTTAATAGAGCCTGTACATCAGATAATTTCTGCTATTAAGACTGCGCTGGAGAGCACTCCACCTGAACTTTCTTCTGATATAGTCGATAGAGGAATAGTTTTATCCGGTGGTGGTGGATTATTACGTAATCTAGGTAAAGTTATCAGTGAAACAACAAAATTACCGGTTCGTGTTGCAGATGACCCACTTTGTTGTGTTGCCTTAGGTAGTGGAAAAGTGCTTGAAAACATGGATTATTTTGGCCATGTTTTATTCAAGCAAGATTAAATTATTTTTGAAGGTAGTTTATCGAATTGTTTTGATGGAATTATGTAATATAAATGAGATCCCAGTGTCATGCACCAAGTAATTTGAAGGCAACTTCTAGCAGAAAAGGGTGTCATCCGAGTAGCTAACACTGGGATCCAGGAAACTTGATTACAAATAAATATGCTGTTTTAATGAATTTGTGTAATAGAAGCTAGATTCCAGTGTCAGCTACTTGCATGACACCAAGTTTGTGTTTATAAATTAAGGCAATTATGCTGAAAGAATTTAAAATTGAACCTCTGCTAAAAGATAAAGCTCCGCACCAGACCAAGGCTATTGTTGCAATGTCCGGGGGAGTTGATAGCTCCGTTGCTGCAGCACTGCTACATAACCTTGGGTACCAGGTGATAGGTGTGACTCTTCAACTCTATGGCACTGACGGTAATGCTAACGCAAGAAAGGGTGCATGCTGCGCTGGACAGGATATTTATGACGCTAAGCGTGTAGCTGAAAGTGTTGGCTTTCCTCACTATATTTTAAACTATGAGGAAATATTCAAAAAGGAAGTAATAGAGGATTTTGCGAGTACCTATATGCGTGGGGAAACTCCCATACCATGCGTGAGATGTAACCAAACGGTAAAATTTCGTGATCTATTGCAAGTTACAAAAAATCTTGGTGCGGATGTGCTCGTAACAGGACATTACGTGAGAAGGTTAGAAAAAAATGGTGAGGTAAAGTTGTGCAGAAGTATTGATAAAAGTAAAGATCAAAGTTATTTTTTGTTTGCTACAACTCAAGAGCAGTTAAAGCTTTTGCGATTTCCGCTAGGTGGGTTCTATAAAAGTGATATAAGAAAATTAGCAAAATATTTCAGTTTACAAATTTCTGAAAAGCCAGACAGTCAAGATATATGCTTTGTTTCCGAAAGCTATAGTAAAACAATAGCTAAATTAGCTCCACAATCCGTACAGAAAGGCAGAATTGTGGATGTGAATGGAAAAGTGCTAGGTGAGCACAGTGGCATAGTAAATTTTACAGTAGGGCAAAGAAAAGGCTTAGGTGTTGGGTACAGTGAACCTCTTTACGTGATAAAAATTAATACAGAGAATAATGAGGTTATAGTAGGTCCGATCAACGCATTAATGCAAAAAAAAATATTGATCAAAGAGTTAAATTGGTTAGAACAACCAAAGGAAGGTATGGAAGTAACTGTGAAGCTGAGATCATCACATGCGGGAAGTTTAGCAACAATACATTCAACTGACGAAAAAAATAAAGCCTGTGTCATTTTAAACGACGATTACTTTGGCATCAGTACAGGTCAAGCCTGTGTAGCGTATAAAGATGAGCAAGTTATCGGCGGTGGATGGATATGCTCTTAACTAAAAGCTTTAATGCAGAGTGTAAACATACAATAGACTTCTTGCATAACCATATAACATTGGGAATAGAAACAAAAAAACTTACTTGACAAACTCCGCCAGCCCCCTTATCATGAAACTGAAGCTATTTATTTATCTTCTCTGTACAGATTAAATGACAAAAA
>NZ_JAPQLE010000107.1:0-11220 GCF_028982185.1 Wolbachia endosymbiont of Drosophila baimaii
ATCATAACTATATGCTGCTGGCATTCAACCTCCTTATCATCATCTATCCTTATCCTATCACATCCGGACTTTTATGGAAAGAGCTATACATGAATTTACCATAAATCACCATCTCATAAAGTGTGATGCAACAAAGCCATCCCAGTGTCAAGCACTGGGATGACACCCTTTTGGATAGAAACCAGTGTCAGGTACTCGGATGACACCATTTACAACCACTCCCCTACCCTTTCTAGCTGTTTATAGCTGTTAAATCTCAGGAATTTATCAAAATATGGAGAGGCAATAAAGGGTGTGGAATTACTTAAATAGTTAGATAAAAAACCAGGCAGATCATTTTTTAATTCTTGCATTTTGTATCTATAATTTTGTATAGAAATAACTTTTATTTTATCATAATCAAGTTTCCAATAAGCAAGTTCTGAGACTTCTCTTTTTGTTATACGTTCTACCGCTAAGGCTTGTAAAATTAATTGCGGAAAAAATCCCGACATTACTTCTTCATTGGAAGGTGGTGTACCAAGCTTATAGTCTATAATTGCCACTTGCCCACTTGGTAGATACTCAACTCTATCACATCTTGCTGTCAGTAAGATTTCTTGAGGGATAAGATCTCTATTTGTCATCCCAGCAGTTTCATACTGATCACAAGAACCAGCATCACGCACTGGAATATGAAATATCGGACAGGAAAAGCTCTTTTCTAGCTCAACATAGTTGCTTCGAGTTTCATCAAATTCGACAAAAGATTGAATTACCCTCTGTAGTCTTATCCACCACATATTTGAAAAATTAAACTGACTAGTCGAGAATGCTTCTCGTGCAATGCTCATTGGAGATTTTTTGTTGCGTAAATATCTTGCAAGAATGTTGTGTACCATAGTGCCAAATTCCAATATCGATGGCTTAAAATTCAAGTCTCTTAATTGTTTAAGGCCCAGTATATATTCAACGTAAAATGAATAAGGATTACGAATTAGCTTTTCTATTGCACTGCAAGACATCACCTGCATTTTTTCTTTTCTAACTTCGGTTTGAGGTTTTGGCATAGGCTGAGTACATGGAACAGTACATTCAGGCGTATTTAATATCCTTAGCCAATCACGATACGGCTGCTTCCCCTCCTTGAGTAGAATTTCCAAACGCTGCAATAGAATTGGTTTTCTATGGCTTAGCGATCTTGTAATATAAACCTTACTTGCACAAAACAAATTGTGTAAAGTATAAAAAAAATACCCCTGCTCTTCTTGCACGGAAGGAAGATTAAATTTTTCTCTCGTAAATGCATTCAAAAGCGGATTTTGAAAGCTTGGCGCTTCATTAAATCCAGCAAGTATTACAACTTTGTTGTGATATAAGCTGAATTTATTCAAGTCACTTGCTACAGAGAAAAACTCTTTCTCTAAAAATAAGGTCAGAATTTGGCTATATAACTCTAAGGAGCATTTAATTCCTACACCCTCACATGCATTTGAGAAATTACAGGTAAAATTACCTATTTCACTATTTAGCTCTGAAAAATTTATACCAGATAATATATTAATACACTGCAAATGAGTTGCTACCACATCAAAAATAGAGCAATTTATAGAACGAAGTAAAGGATTAAATATAACCTCTAACTTACTGATAATAAGTAATATATCTTCTTTGTATTTTAGCTTTTTATGGGCATTGATAGCATTTATAATATCGCTCAGGCCATTTGTACTAAAGTTGCGTAATATCTCTATTTCAAATTCAGATAAAATCCGAGTGTACTCTTCTTGAGTGTAACCAAAAGTCACTAGCCTATGTTTAAGGAGCGAAAGTAATGACACACTGCTCCAATTTGAGGTCAAAACTTCGATACTATAAAGCAGAAGCGTTATATAAGGGTAATTTTCCGGTATGGCACTGTGTTGCCTTGATAAACATGCTATACGAGCTGCAAGTAATTTATCAAAGACGACCAAAGAAATGTTTTCATAACCTTCATTTTCTATAATTAATGATGTCACTTGTGCTTCTTCCTCTCTGGAATCACAAGTGATGACTTCAATATTGCCAACATGTCCACTACTAATTTTGCTTAGATCGGCAGTTGTATCAAAGACGTAATCTAGATATTCCTCAGGACTTCCTGTTATCCCAGCCCTTTCTTCTGTCATCCCAGTGCTTGACACTGGGATCCAGTTTTCATTATACAGCCACCTGGTGCGCTCATTTAAAGTTAAGTTTTCTGGATCCCAGTGTCTGGGCACTGGGATGACACCAGAACACGCTTCTGGCAGAAAACTAACATCCCTTCTATCCACTTTTAAATAATCGAGTAGATCTTTCAGGCAATATTGATAGTGTTTTTTATCAAGCAATTTCCAGTCTTTCTCTTTAATTTTCAAATTCAGGTTAGGCAAAATTATTTTTCCAAATGGCAGATCATATATAGCCTTAATTAACGACTTATCCTTTCCAACTCCAACAAAGATTATATGTTGGTCTTTTTGTAAAGAGGTTATCATATTGTTTAAGTAATCACTCTTATGTTTTAATATATCTACTACTTCTAAATCTTTTAAAGTTTTACTCCAAGTCTCAGTGAGTAAGCTTATGAAATTCTCTATTTTTTTTAAATGTTCATCAAATTGATAACAATCCGTTGTTTGGGTAGATTGAATTTTATCAAGCAATGATGGCAGGCTATAAGCTAAATCAATTGGGAAATTATCATTATTTTTTCTATTCCATTCCAATATGAATTGAATGAGTAGCAGCGTCCTTTTTATTGGACTTATAACTTTAACTCTATCAAGATTTAATATTAAATCTTCCTCATCAATGTTCTCTAGCGAAACTATCTCTGGCAAAATTATGCATTTTTCAGCGTTATAATTCTTGAATGCATTGAGTAGCGCTATCACATCCCTCTTGCAAGGAAGTATGACCTTTATCTCGGGAATTTTTTCTCTTTCATATTCAGAAAATATGTGCTGAACCAGCACATCAAAAAGGGATTCATCCACATTAACAGTAAAAACTCTTCCCACTAACAGTAACAATTAATACAATACTTTTATTGTATAGAAATTATTTAAAATATAAATGTGCTCGCAGTTTCTTATGCTATGATATATTAAAGTCTTTCACAATATTACATGGCAAACGTCAGAATAGAAGTTTTAAATAAATGTGAACAAGTTGGCCGCAGAAGGGTAGTTAATGTTTACTTGATTTACATAAGCAAAGAATTACCATCAAAATTACATGAAGAAATTTGTGGGCTATTTTATAATAAAGTCATACAAGACTGCCGTTATTATTCCTACAATGAAAACCTTGAAGAAGTTCAATATAACTTCATAGAACCACAAGCAAAGTGGGGCTTGGAGATAAGCTTTTTACCTGGCATGACTGACAATGTAGGCAACACAGCGAAACAAATTGTTAGAGAATATTTAATAAACAAGGACTACATTGATGAAAATGTTTGTATAAAAGCAAGAAGTTCAAAATTGATTCTAAGTCAAGCAACTGAAGATGATATAAAACAAGAATTTAATCCTATCACTGAGTATTGCATTCTTGTTTATAAAGAAAACGGCAATTGCTATTGGAGGCATTACGGTAAATCAAAAGGTGTCATCCCAGTGCCCAGACACTGGGATCCAGAAAATTTCAAGCAATTGTATAATGAAAACTGGATTCCAGTGTCAAGCACTGGAATGACAGAAGGTAGGGTTGGGATGACAGAGGATAGTACTAAGTCCGTTGACCTCAATGTAAGTGACCAAGAGCTTGAAAAGATCAGCAGAGATGGAATCGATGGTAATGGCACTTTAGGGCTCTCTCTGGCAGCAATGAAAGCTATAAAGGATTACTTTAAAAAACTTAATAGAAATCCATATGATATTGAACTTGAGTCCCTAGCACAAACTTGGTCTGAACATTGTAAGCACAATATCTTTTGCTCTCCCCTTGATGAAATAAAAGATGGCCTATACGCACATTATATTAAGCGTGCAACACGTGAGATAAATTCTGACATATGCGTGTCAGTTTTCTCCGACAATGCCGGAGGAATAATTTTTAATGACGATTACTTAATCGTAGATAAAGTTGAAACTCACAATAGCCCTTCGGCGCTTGATCCGTTTGGTGGAGCAATGACCGGAGTGCTTGGAGTAAATCGTGATATAGTGGGTTTCGGGAAAGGCGCAGAGCCTATAATGAATACCTATTACTTTTGCTTTGCCAAAGAAGCAAAAGGCAAATTTTATAGGGATAAAGAGCGCACTGATGAGATCTTACCGCCAAAATATATAATGAAAGAAGTGATTCACGGTGTTAATGTTGCTGGTAATTGCTCTGGTATTCCAACACAACTTGGATCGGTATATTTTGACGATAGATTTTGTGGAAAGCCGTTAGTCTTTGTTGGCAGTGTCGGAATTATTCCGCGCAGTATAAATAATGTACCTTCACACATCAAAGGGCCCAAGAATGGTGATAAGATTGTAATTATTGGCGGAAGAGTTGGAAGGGACGGAATTCACGGTGCAACGTTTTCTTCAGAGGCTTTGTCGGGAAACAGCCCTTCAACAATTGTGCAAATTGGCGACCCCATAACACAAAAAAAACTATCCAATGCCGTCATAAAAGCAAGAGATCTTGGTCTTTATAATGCAATAACGGATAACGGAGCAGGTGGTCTCTCATCTTCTATTGGTGAAATGGGAAAAGACGGATTTGAAGTTGATTTGAGCAAGGTTCTACTTAAGAACGATGGTATGGCTCCATGGGAAATATGGATATCAGAATCACAAGAGAGAATGACCTTAGCAGTGCCAGAAGAAAATCTCCCTATGTTTAAGCAAATCATGAAAAAACATGATGTGGAGGTTTGTGTGATTGGAGAGTTCAATGAGAGTGGTAAAGCTGTTGTTAAATGTCCTAAAGGGAAAGTAATAATGGATATCGGAACTGAATTTCTGCATGATGGTAATCCTAAAATGCATTTACAGACAAAGCCGTGGTCTAAGGAGTCTGCTGTATCCTTTCCTGTCATGCAAGTAGCTGACACTGGGATCCAGCAGGCTTTGCCTGCAAACATTTTATGCAAAAACCCATACGATGGTGGAACTGAGTGTGAAATGGATTCCAGTTTGCATGACACCTTTGCACTAAAAGAAATGCTGAGCAGACCAAACATTTGCAGCAAAGAGTTCATAGTGGTGCAATATGATCATGAGGTTCAAGGGTCGTCAGTGCTGAAACCACTGCAGGGCAAGGGAAGAGTGTGCAGTGAAGCTATTGTTTCAAGACCAATCCTTTCTTCAAATAAAGGTGTTGTAAAATCGCAAGGATTTGGCTCAAGTTATGGAGAAATTGACACTTACCACATGGCAGCATGTGCAATTGACACTGCCATACGCAACTACGTAGCTGCAGGAGGAAATATAAATCATCTAGCGTTGCTCGATAATTTTTGTTGGTGTGATGCTTATAATCCAGAAAGGTTGTGGCAACTAAAGAGAGTTGCAGAAGCTTGTTATGACTTTGCAATTGCATTTAAAACACCATTCATATCTGGAAAAGATAGTATGTTTAACGACTTTAAGGGATATGACGAAAATGGCGAGAAAGTGATAATCTCTGCACCACCTTCATTACTCATCTCGGCAATTGGAATTATAGAAAATATTGAAAATGCGGTATCGCTTGATGTGAAAATGCCGGGAGACTTGATATATGTACTTGGAGAAACACTTAATGAACTTGGTAGATCTGAATATCAGTTATATAGTGGAATAGGTAATAACAACGTACCAAAAGTTGATGCAAAGAGCGCTAGGAAGTTGTATGAGCGTTACAACCAGGCAATAAAAGATGGCATAATTGCCTCTGCAATTGCACCAAACTTAGGCGGATTAGTTATTGCTCTGGCAAAATCGCTAATTGCAGGAGACCTTGGTGCTGAAATCGATCTTTCACTAGTGCCAATAGGAAAAATACAAAATACAGACATAATAAACAAGATAATAATGTTTTCTGAATCGCAAAGTAGAATTTTGGTTACTATTGCACCACAAAATCAGAAGAGGTTTGAAGAATTGTTTGAAGGTGCAGTTTATTCATGTATTGGCAAAGTAACAGAGAAAAAGGTGCTAAACATAAAGGATGTTTTAAAAGTAGATCTGAAAGATTTGGGAAATAGTTATTATATAGCTAAAGTGACTTAGGTTTACAGACGATTTGATAAACGACAAACTCGTCATCCCACTGCTTGTTAGCGGGATCTAGAGATACCGCGAATGAATCGCGGTATGACGTAGGAAAACCTGACTTGCACTAGCTATAGCATGTCAGTTTAAAATATTTTTCTTATTATGCTAAATAACTCCTTTACTATATGTAGTGTTTATTTAGAATGAATGTATGTTATTAATTTTGGGTAGGTAATTATGTCTATTTTATCGATACTCCTGTTTATCAGTCTTTCTTTACTCAACACTTCAAATAAATTGATGATATGTGCTGCCTTATTTGTGGGAGCTGCTTTAGTTGTAAATTCAATAGTTGAATTTTATGGCAAAAGTAAAGCTACGTACAGTTTAATAGTGTGTACAGTGCTATGTTGTGTTTTTAAATTGCAAAGTTTTAGTTTGATGATATTGATTTCATATACTGCAATTTTAGTCTCTCTTCTCTCAAGCATAATTATTTTTGAAAAACTGAAGTCCAAGTTGAATTTTCATATGGCAAATTTCATTACTTTAATTATAGCATCAGTGGTTGATAGTGCCGTTGTATGTGTTGGATTACTATACAAATTTTCTGCAGGTAAATGCTTATCAATATACATTAGAGATTTAATTTTTAAGTTTTCTTATGTGTCAGTATTGAGCATCTGCTTGTTTGTAGGAATGTATTTATTTTGCTTGGCGAACAAGAAGTATTTTAAGATTTCCACATAACCTGTTTTCTGATATAGCTAAACTGACTTTGGGTCCTGGGGGTGTATTTGGTGGTCCTAATACGTAACAACAGTTTAGAATTTATAGGTAGCCTAAACCCACAACCGTACAAACATTATGATTTGAGCCCATCAGGGGGGTGTCATCCCAGTGCTTGACACATAGCTGTACGAACATTCATTTTTGAAGGTAAATTGCACAGCAAATGGTGTCATTCCAGTCTGGAATCCAGAAATTTTGCTTATAACTGAGCTGATGAGCTAAAGGTAGTTGTCTTACGCTAAAACAAACGTTTTTAATTAAGTTGCATAGAACCAGTGTCTGGGCACTGGCCCACTGGTGGGAATTGCTCCTAAACTACAACGTTCGTACAGCTATGTGCTTGACACTGGGATGACATCATAGGGGCACTGGCCTACTTAACCGTCATACCGTCGCGGTATCTCAGCCGCTAACAAGTAGCGGAATGACGATTTATCAAACGCTGCCCAATTTTCCGTAACAGTTGAAAAAATCAATAGAAAATCAATATATCACTATAAATTCACGTATTTTGAGGCTATAATGGTTAATACGCTATATGGTATAATATGGACGATTTTATCAGAGTTAAGGGCGCAAGGGAACATAATCTGCAAGGTGTAGATGTCAATATACCGAAAAACAAGCTAGTTGTTATAACTGGGCTAAGTGGTTCTGGCAAGTCTAGCCTCGCTTTTGATACAATTTATGCGGAAGGCCAACGCCGGTACGTTGAAAGCCTATCAGCTTACGCGCGTCAATTTCTCAACATTCAGGATAAACCAGATGTTGAGTCGATTACAGGTCTCTCTCCTGCAATATCTATCAACCAGAAATCGATCTCAAAAAATCCAAGGTCAACAGTTGGAACTGTTACCGAAATTTACGATTACTTGCGCTTGGTATATGCACGAATAGGAGTTCCTTATTCACCTGCAACTGGATTACCAATAACAAAACAAACGGTGTCTCAAATTGTAGACACTATAATTGCGTTACCTTTAGAAACTAAGATATATATACTTGCCCCTGTTGTGCGTGGTAGAAAGGGAGAACATCTTAAAGAGATATTGGAAATTAAAAGACAAGGTTACGTAAGGTTCAAAATAGATGGTGAAGTGTACAATGTAGATGACTTGCCTAAACTCGATAAGAACAAGAAACACGACGTTTTTGTGGTTGCAGATAGAATATCAATATTGGGCGATATAGGAAATCGACTGCCAAGTAGTATAGAATCCGCACTAAAACTTGGTAATGGTCTAATGTATGTAGAAATAGTAAACCTACCTGACAACCATAATTCCGAGTATAAAAATGGTCAAATTCTGACTTTTTCAGAGAATTTTGCATGCCCCGAGTCTGGTTTCACTCTTGAGGAAATAGAACCAAGATTATTTTCTTTTAACAGCCCTTACGGTGCATGTGGTTCGTGTAATGGGCTTGGTAAAAAACTAAGTGTTGATATAAAGCTAATAGTACCGGATGAAACTCTTTCAATATCTGAGGGTGCTTTAAAGCCAGTGGGATCAATGTTCCGTCAAGTGCACACAGGTTATGGATTTCCAAAAAGTGCAATTCTATCACTGGCTGAAAACTACAAATTTAACCTTGATATTCCGTGGAAGAACATAGATCAAGAAGTAAAAGATATGATACTCTTTGGCTCTAATAAATTTCAAGGTTTGATCAGTATCTTGGAGAACCAGATGGATTATGATGAAACACTTGTTGAGCGATATTGCTCTGTCACTCACTGCAGAGAATGTACTGGCTATAGATTGAAAAAAGAAGCGCTTACAGTAAAAATTGATAGCAAACATATAGGTGAAATATCTAGGCTCAGCATCGATGAATCCCTTAAGTGGTTTGAAAATTTGCCAGACAAGCTCACAGAACAACAGAAGCAAATCTCAAGTAAAATATTAAATGAAATAATCAAGAGGCTAGCATTTTTAAAGAATGTAGGGTTGAATTACCTAACGCTTGATCGAGAATCTAGCACTCTCTCTGGCGGTGAGAGTCAGAGGATCAGACTTGCTTCACAAATTGGCTCTGGTTTAACAGGAGTGCTGTACGTGCTTGATGAACCCTCGATAGGCCTTCATCAATGCGATAATGATCGGTTAATTGCTACACTGAAAAACTTGAGAGACATGGGTAACACTGTAATCGTTGTTGAGCATGATGAAGATACAATAATGGCTGCTGATTATGCGATTGATATTGGTCCTGGAGCTGGCGTAAATGGTGGAAAAGTTGTTGCAGAAGGAACACCAGACCAGGTGCAAAGAAATTCGGGGAGCATAACAGGGCAATATTTGAGTGGAGAGAAAAAAATTTTAATTCCAAGGAGAAGAAAGCAAGCAACTCAGTTCATAAAAGTAATAAATGCATGTGAAAATAACTTAAAAAATGTGAACGTTAAATTTCCTATAGGGAATCTTATTTGTGTTACTGGAATATCAGGAGGGGGAAAATCAAGTTTAGTCATAGAAACGTTATATAAATATTCAGCACATAAGATACATCATTCGTCTGCAAGGTATGGTCAGTGTGATAGAATAGAAGGCCTTGAATATATAGATAAAGTTATAGAAGTTGATCAGTTGCCAATTGGTAGAACTCCTGCGTCAAATCCAGCAACATATGTTGGTATGTTCACTCATATAAGAAATTGGTTTGCAGGTCTTTCGGAGTCAAAAGCAAGGGGATATAATATAGGCCGGTTTTCATTTAATACCAGAGGGGGAAGGTGTGAGGCTTGTAAAGGTGATGGGCACTTAAAGATAGAGATGCATTTTCTACCGGACGTTTATGTGAAGTGTGAGCAGTGTAAAGGGCGAAGGTATAATCGGGAAACATTGGAAGTTACTTATAAAGAAAAATCAATCTCTGATGTCCTTGATATGACGATAGATCAAGCTTGTGATTTTTTTGAAAACCTTCCAATGGTAAAAGAAAAGTTGGTTTCTTTGCAGGAAGTGGGACTTGGCTATATAAAACTCGGACAGTCGTCAACAACGTTGTCTGGGGGTGAAGCACAACGAATAAAGCTGTCCAAAGAACTATCAAAACGATTTACCGGAAGAACATTGTATATTCTTGATGAACCAACAACTGGATTACACTTTGAAGATATAAATAACTTACTAAAAATACTCCATAGATTAGTCGATCTGGGAAACACTGTTATAGTTATCGAGCACAATTTGCACGTTATAAAAACTGCAGATTATATAATAGACATCGGACCAGAGGGCGGAATAAAAGGCGGAGAAGTGATTGCTACTGGAACTCCAGAAGAAGTGGTAAAAATTCCAGAAAGTGTTACAGGCAGGTATCTTAAAACATATTTATTATAAACTATTTCTTAATCATTATTGACTATGTTGCATATTTATGATTTGGAGAGGGTAATGTCAGTATATCGATACTTTATAGCATTTCTCATAATAGTCCAAACAGGTCATAGGAAGGAAGAATCAACAGCACGACGAAAGGATTCGAATAGAGGAATGTTTTTCCTGGCTCTGTTTTTTATAGCAAACCAATGATGCTCAATTTTGTTGAAATCTGGAGAATAAGGCGGCAGATACAAAATTTCTGCATCAACCCCTTTAGCAAGCTCGATAATTTTATCAGACTTATGAAAAGTAGCATTGTCAAGAATGACAGCCTGTCCAGGTTCCAAGATCGGTGTCAAAAATTGCTCAAACCATCCATTAAAAACATCCATATTACAGCGGCCTTCAAAGGTTAACGGAACAACTATCTTTCTTCCACTTAAGGCTGCAACCATACTGATTCGTTGAGTTTTCTTTCCAGATTTTAGGCCATAAAACCGCTGTCCTTTCTGGCAATACCCATATGGATAGTCCTCTGTGTTATCAATGCCAGACTCATCTATATAAACTAAGTTTTCTGGTTCTTTTGTTGCTATAATTTTTAAGAATTCAGCACGTTTTTCTTCGTTTCTTTCCTTGTATCCATATGTCTTTTTTTGCGCGTAAATCCAATTTTTCTGAGAGCTCGGTGGATCGTTTGGATACTAACGTTGCCCCAAAGTTTAGCCATTTCCGACAGAGTCTTTCCTCCGTTTTCTCTGGCAAATTTAGCAAAGGCATCCCAGTCGGTAATTTTGTGATTGTAACCTCCATTTCCAAGTTTTTTTGATTGAAAGTCTCCTGTTTCTTTTCTTCTTTGCTGCCACTCCCATAAAGTAGTTCGTCCAATTTTAAATCTT
>NZ_JAPQLE010000108.1:0-4892 GCF_028982185.1 Wolbachia endosymbiont of Drosophila baimaii
TGGTATGGCTAAATTTGAGATAGCTTCATAAATTTATTGTGCGTTACCTACTATCCGAAGAGCGATGCAACAAAGCCCACTGGGATCCAGGAATTTTATTAAGTTGGTAAGCATAAAAATAGATGTTTTACGTTAAAATACAACGTTTTCGATGAGATTATATGGAAAACTGGATCCCAGTGTCTGGGCACTGGGATGACAAAGGAGAGCAGTGTCAAGCACTGGGATGACATCACAGGAGCACTGGAATGACACCTTCCTGCCCAGTTCATGTTGCTATAAATATTAAGAAATTTACCAAACAAAAAAAAAGGCAAAAGAAGCCCTAGTCATTGTCTATTTTCAGTATTTGGCGTTTTTTAAGTCTTAAACACTGCAATTTAGCTGCTTTTAATTGCAACTAACCTACGCTGCAAATGTTTAAGAAATTTACCAAACAGAAAAAAAGGCAAAAGAAACCCCGCGTTAGCTAGTTGTCACTCTCTAATCCTGCAAATTGGCGTACTATACTGTCTTAAACGACTTATAAGCGCGTTTCAGCTTATATAGGTAAAAACCCAGAAATGTTGTGAAGACATAAGGTGCACATAGTGCAAAAAATTAAAAATAAGACGCCAACTACGTTGTTTTCTTGCTGTTTAATCTGCACAGATGAAGATAACTGAATACCTTCAGTTTCATGATAAGGGGGCTGGCGGAGCTTGTCAAGCAAGTTTTTTCGTTTCTACTGAATGACAGTTGTGGCTTGGGAGGTAGTGCAAGAAGTCTACTGATGGCTTTCAAGGCAGTTGAGCTTAATTATTAGAGTAGTAATGTTTATTTTTATATTGACTATTGAGGTTTATTATTTTATAACTAAAAACTTAGTTATTTTAATGAGCTTGAGTTTATAACATATGCCTACGATAAATCAATTAATACGTAAGGGTAGATTAGGATTGACCCATAAGAAAAAGGTACCAGCTTTGGGAGAAAGCAACCCTCAAAGGAGAGGTGTTTGCACTAAGGTGTATACTACAACTCCTAGAAAGCCTAACTCAGCACTCCGTAAAGTAGCCAGAGTAAAAATTAGTGGGTATGGTGAAGTGACGGCTTATATACCTGGTGAAGGTCATAATTTACAAGAACACTCTGTTGTTTTGATACGTGGTGGGCGGGTTAAAGATTTGCCAGGTGTGCGTTATCACATAATAAGAGGTGCCCTTGATCTGCGTGGTGTGCAAAATCGAAAGAAAGCTCGTTCAAAATATGGTGTAAAGAAATCTGGTTAAAGTTTATGGCTCGTCGGAATAAAGCAAAAAAAAGAGAAATAAGTCCTGATTCGCGTTACGGCAGTGTTTTGCTGATGCGTTTCATTAATACAATCATGAAATGTGGTAAAAAATCTACTGCAGAAAAGATTATCTATGACGCTTTGTCTTTAGCTGAAAAGAAAATAGGCGAAGGTGGGTTATCAATTTTTGAGACAGCAGTAGGAAATGTTACTCCTTCTATAGAAGTGCGTTCTCGACGCATTGGTGGTGCAACTTATCAAGTACCTGTTGAAGTTCGACAAGATAGAGCGGTTTCTTTAGCGTTAAGGTGGATTGCTAAAGCAGCTTCTGCTGCTCGAAAAAAGAGTGGAAAAACCACTGTTGATTGTTTGCAATCTGAAATACTGGATGCTTATAATAAACGCGGTGGTGCGTTTAAGATGTGCGAAGAAAAATATAAAATGGCTGAAGCTAATAAGGCATTTTCTCATCTTCGTTTTTAATGTTAGCTAATTAATTGTGATATGGAAATTGGAATATCTAAATACAGAAATATAGGGATAATGGCTCACATAGATGCTGGTAAGACTACCACAACAGAGCGTATTTTATTTTATACTGGTAAGCAAAATAGAATTGGTGAAGTGCACGATGGTGCAGCTTCTATGGATTGGATGGAGCAGGAAAAGGAGCGTGGTATTACAATCACATCTGCTGCAACAACATGTTTTTGGAATGATCATAGGGTCAATATAATAGACACTCCTGGTCACGTTGATTTCACTATTGAAGTTGAGAGATCTTTAAGGGTTTTGGATGGTGCAGTTGCTGTATTTGATGGAGTTGCTGGAGTTGAACCTCAATCTGAGACAGTGTGGCGTCAAGCTGATAAATATAGCGTTCCTCGTATCTGCTTTGTTAATAAGATGGATAGAGTAGGGGCAAATTTTTATCGATGTGTTGATATGATAAAGACGAAGCTTGGTGCAGCACCTTTAGTTATTCATTTACCAATAGGGAGTGAGAAAGATTTCAAAGGTATAATTGACCTTATTTCTATGAAAGCCATTATATGGCAAGAAGAAACGTTGGGCGCTAAATTTTCTTATGAAGGTATTCCTTCTGATTTGCTTGATAAGGCTCAAGAATATCGAAATCTTTTATTAGATGCTACAGCTGAGATGGATGATGAAGCGATGAATACTTACTTTGAGTCTAATGATCTGCCAGTGGATTTACTGAAAAAGTGCGTGAGAAATGGGACCATTAAAGGAAAATTTGTTCCTGTGTTATGTGGATCAGCTTTTAAAAATAAAGGCGTACAACCACTTTTAGATGGTGTGGTTGACTTTTTACCTTCTCCTATTGATGTTGATGTAATTGTTGGAATTGATCCTAAAGATTCAGAAAAGAAAATTGAGGTCAAACCTTCAGAAAAAGAGAAATTTGTTGCTCTTGCATTTAAAGTGATGACGGATAAATTTGTAGGCAGCTTGACGTTTATCCGTATTTATTCTGGTAAATTAAAGTCTAAATCTACCGTTTCAAATGCGTTAAAAAACGAAACTGAAGGGATTGGCAGAATGTTACTTATGCATGCAAATAACCGAGAAGATATAACTGAGGCTAGGGCTGGAGATATAGTTGCTTTAGTTGGGCTAAAGAAAACAACCACCGGAGATACTTTATGTTCTGTTGATTTTCCTATATTATTGGAGCGTATGGAATTTCCTGAGCCTGTTATTGAAATTGCTGTGGAACCTAAAACCACTTCAGATCAGGAAAAATTAGGTATTGCTCTAAATAGGTTGGTTGCAGAAGATCCTTCTTTGAGAATGTCAGTAAATGCGGAAAGTGGCCAGACTATATTGAAAGGCATGGGTGAGCTCCATCTTGAGATTATTGTTGATAGAATGAAGCGCGAATTTAACGTTGAGGCTAACGTCGGTGCTCCTCAGGTTGCGTATCGTGAAACTATCACTAAATCTGTTGAAATTGATTACACTCATAAAAAACAATCTGGTGGAGCTGGTCAGTTTGCTAAGGTTAAAATAAAATTTGAACCTCTTGAGCCTGGTTCTGGGTTTCAATTTGAAAGTAAAATTGTAGGTGGTGCTATTCCAAAAGAGTATATTCCTGGGGTAGAAAATGGCTTGGAGTTGATAAAAGAAGGTGGTATAATTTCGGGATTTCCGTTGATTGATTTTAAGGCTACCCTTCTTGATGGTGCTTTTCATGAGGTTGATTCTAGTCCTTTAGCTTTTGAACTTGCTGCTAAAGGTGCTTTTAAAGAGATGGCAAATAAAGCTGGTCCAAAAATGCTGGAGCCTATAATGAAAGTTGAAATCATTACTCCTGAAGAATATATGGGTGATGTTATGGGTGATATAAATAGTAGAAGAGGAAATGTTGCTGATATGCTCGATTTAGGTAATAATAGTAAAATAATTACTGCTTCGGTACCTCTTGCAAATATGTTTGGTTATATCAACGTTTTGCGTTCTATGTCTCAGGGAAGGGCGCAGTATAGTATGCATTTTTCTTGTTATGAGCAAGTGCCACAATATGTGGTTGATGAGTTAAAGTTAGAGTATAATTAAGGGTAATAATTATGACAGCAGTAGTGGAAGCATTTGGAAAGCCGCATGTAAATGTGGGAACAATAGGACATGTGGATCATGGGAAGACGACGTTAACAGCGGCGATAACGAAGCATTATGGAAATTTTGTAGCGTACGATCAGATAGATAAAGCGCCAGAAGAAAGGAAGAGGGGGATAACGATAGCAACAGCGCATGTTGAGTATCAGACGGAAAAAAGGCATTATGCACACGTTGATTGTCCTGGACACGCTGACTATGTAAAGAATATGATAGTAGGTGCAGCACAGATGGATGCGGCGATATTGGTAGTGTCGGGGGTTGATGGGCCAATGCCACAAACGAGAGAGCATATATTGCTGGCGAAGCAGGTAGGTGTTGGATATATCGTGGTGTATATAAATAAAGCTGATGTTGCTGATGCTGATATGATAGATTTAGTAGAAATGGAAGTGAGGGAATTACTGAGTAAATACGGATTTCCAGGGGATGAAGTGCCTGTGGTGGTTGGTTCAGCACTCAAGGCGCTGGAGGATGACAGCAGCGAATATGGAAAGAAATCAATAGACAAATTGATGGAAAAGTTAGATGAATATGTAGCGGTTCCACCAAGGCCTGTGGATTTACCATTTTTATTGCCAATCGAAGATGTATTTTCGATATCGGGGCGAGGAACAGTGGTAACAGGAAGAATAGAGAAGGGAGAGATAAAGACGGGAGAAGAGATAGAGATAATAGGTCTGCAAGCGACGCAAAAGACGATATGCACAGGTGTTGAGATGTTTAAGAAGTTGCTGGATAAGGGAAGTGCAGGACTCAATGTAGGAATATTGTTAAGAGGAACAAAAAGAGAAGAAGTGGAGAGAGGGCAAGTATTAGCGAAACCGGGGACGATAACACCGCATAGAAAGTTTAAGGCGGAGGTTTATATATTAAAGAAAGAGGAAGGAGGAAGGCATACACCATTTTTTGCGAATTACCAGCCACAGTTTTATTTAAGGACAACGGATGTAACTGGGAGCATAAAATTGCTAGATGG
>NZ_JAPQLE010000109.1:0-12307 GCF_028982185.1 Wolbachia endosymbiont of Drosophila baimaii
TAGTTTCTGACATATAATTCTTACTCTAATTTTTGCTTCTTTTCCTAACAATACTTCGTTTTCTAAAAATCTCTAAACATTCTAATAACTCCATTTTTTGATTTGTTTCTACATCATATACGTTGGTATCGACGACTTATGAAATAAGCTCCTATTTCATTGATTTGTTTAAAAGAACTTGGCACAAAATAACCGAGATCAGATATTAGCAAATCATTGCTTGATATATTACTTAAATGTTTCCTATATCCCTGGTCTGATCTTATTCCCTCCGTTAAATTAAGTTGGTCTATTATCTGATTCATGTAATCGAAAACTAATTGTAACTTTATTCTAGACTTAGTATTGCTTTCATAGCCACTGTAGCTAGTACCATAACCTTTATACATCTCTTCCATACTGTTAGGTAGAGTAATATAGCTACTGTCCAATAATTTAACACTATTAAATTGCTGTAAGATTTTGCAATCAACTTGCAAGATATTTTTAAAGAGAACCACAGATTCATTATACATCCTTTTCATAAATTCCACTGCTTCTTCAGTAAATCTAAAATCCAAACCTTGTTTTGTTATATCTATCGAGTCCTCGTTTAGTAATTGACACATTGTTTCTACGCTACAATTATCAACCCCTATATTACCCAAGACTATGACTTTTACGAACGATGAGCCTTTTAGCTTTCTCTTTCTTTTTATAAACCTTGTTGTAATTGAGATTTTGTCTGCTTTTTCATTAAAAAATTCTTTGAGCTTTTTTGATAAGCAAGTTATTTTATTCATTGGTTCTCTCACTAAAAGTACATCTGGGAGAACTTATACCTTATTATTCTATCTCTTTCATACCTTTATTTCCTTAACTTGACGCGTATGCTTTTTTGAACATTCCCGGAAATGCAGAAAAAAAATGTTCAACATTATATCAGGAGTCCTTGTCGTTTTAATCTGCACAGATTGCGAAGTTAAATGAAATAGCTTCACCGTTATGATAAGGGCGCTGGCGAAGGGTGTCAAGCAAGTTTTTCGTTTCTATATGCGCTACCTTAAGACTTCAACGTCTTAACGCACCTAACTCCATCTGCATATAAATTTGCATGGCTCTTTCCAGTATTAAGCAATGCAAATCCAACGTTGTCTACACTAGAGCGCAGTTCCCCTATTTCCTCATTGTTTTCATTTGTCACTTTAGTGCCAATATCTGGAAGTGCGTTATCCCCCTCAACAAAGTAAAGTTTTCTTCTGAATATTTCTTGTCTGCTCATTCGATTTACAACTTCCTGACCTATATAACACCCCTTATTAAAGCTTATACCGTTTACTTTATCGATTAAAAATTGCAGCGGAAACGATGAATTCTGCACCATATCTTTCGCTCCATCTGGAACGAGATTTTGAATTCTGACTTTTTCATACTGAGTAAAATCCCCAACCGGCTCTTTTATTTCATCTTTATGTATGATCCTCATTCCTAGCAGCTTGTGCCTTGGATCTTGAAAAATAACTTGTGACTTACTACTACACTCCGCCAACTTAGTATTAAACAAAACTCCAACCTTATATAGTGCGCTAACGTCTTTAATTTTCACTTTCAAATAAGTTTTAAGCAAATCCAGTTTCTCGATTATTTGCTGCAAGTGCATGTTTTCGCACTCCAAGAGGGTGTATTTACCATATTCAATAAGAAAAAAATCATATAGATATTTTCCCTGAGGGCTAAGCAATAAAGAGTAAATGGCTTTTTGGCTATCCAACTTATTAATATCATTGGTTATAATACCCTGCAGAAAATCTCTAGTGTCAGGCCCATATAGCACTATCACACCACGACTTAAAAATGGTATATAACTCATGAAATCTCTATAAATAAATCTAAATTCTATTATATAACATTAGGCTCTTTTAGAAACTGCTTTTGGCGTGCATATTTTATAATGGCGTGCATATTTTACAAGCTCCAGCCCTTGAAATCTAACTTACGAGTATATATATATAAACTTATAAGTTAATTTGTTGATGAGGAAAAACAAATGTCAAGTATAAGTTTAAATGTATTAGATGATAGCGTGCTGATCAAGCCTATTAGCGAAGAAAAGCAAGGTGGAATTGTGCTTCCATCAAGTGCTGAAAAGAAACCTACTAAAGGTGAAGTTATAGCAATTGGTGAAGGTTCACGCAATTCAAGTGGCGAACGCGTAACTTTAACTGTGAAAGCTGGTGATAAAGTGTTCTATCGCCAATGGGCTGGTACAGAAATAGAACATAATAATGAGAAGCTTATCGTGATGAAGGAATCCGATATACTTGCTGTCATTAAGTAGCAGTCTTTATTTTACTAAACTGAAACAAAGCGCAACATAGCGCATTGTAAATGGTTTTATTATAGTTTTATAAATTTTTTATTAACAAGAGGTGATAAAAATGACTAATGTAGTAGTATCAGGTGAGCAGTTGCAAGAAGCCTTTCGTGAAGTCGCAGCAATAGTGGATTCAACGGTAGCAATAACTGCGGGACCTAGAGGAAAAACAGTAGGGATTAATAAGCCCTATGGAGCACCAGAAATTACAAAAGATGGTTATAAGGTGATGAAGGGTATCAAGCCTGAAAAACCATTAAACGCTGTGATAGCAAGCATCTTTGCACAAAGTTGTTCTCAATGTAACGATAAAGTTGGTGATGGTACAACAACGTGCTCAATACTAACTAGCAACATGATAATGGAAGCTTCAAAATCAATTGCTGCTGGAAACGATCGTGTTGGTATTAAAAACGGAATACAGAAGGCAAAAGATGTAATATTAAAGGAAATTGCGTCAATGTCTCGTACAATTTCTCTAGAGAAAATAGACGAAGTGGCACAAGTTGCAATAATCTCTGCAAATGGTGATAAGGATATAGGTAACAGTATCGCTGATTCCGTGAAAAAAGTTGGAAAAGAGGGTGTAATAACTGTTGAAGAGAGTAAAGGTTCAAAAGAGTTAGAAGTTGAGCTGACTACTGGCATGCAATTTGATCGCGGTTATCTCTCTCCGTATTTTATTACAAATAATGAAAAAATGATCGTGGAGCTTGATAATCCTTATCTATTAATTACAGAGAAAAAATTAAATATTATTCAACCTTTACTTCCTATTCTTGAAGCTATTGTTAAATCTGGTAAACCTTTGGTTATTATTGCAGAGGATATCGAAGGTGAAGCATTAAGCACTTTAGTTATCAATAAATTGCGTGGTGGTTTAAAAGTTGCTGCAGTAAAAGCTCCAGGTTTTGGTGACAGAAGAAAGGAGATGCTCGAAGACATAGCAACTTTAACTGGTGCTAAGTACGTCATAAAAGATGAACTTGGAATCAAGATGGAAGATCTCACGCTTGATGATCTTGGTACGGCTAAAAATGTTAAAATTACTAAAGATAATACCACAGTTGTCAGCGAAAATAGCGATTCTGACAGTGTGAAAGCTAGAATCGAGCAGATTAAATCTCAAATTGAAACTTCAACTTCTGATTATGATAAAGAAAAGCTAAGAGAACGTTTAGCGAAATTATCAGGTGGCGTTGCTGTGCTCAAAGTTGGTGGAGCAACTGAAGTGGAAGTTAAAGAACGTAGAGATAGAGTCGAAGATGCGCTGCATGCAACAAGAGCTGCAATTGAAGAAGGTATAGTTCCAGGTGGTGGGGTTGCGCTTCTTTATGCTTCATCTGTTCTCGACAAATTAAAAGGTGCAAGTGACGAGGAACAAATAGGCATAAACATTATCAAGAAAGTTCTCAGTGCTCCAATTAGAAGGTTAGTCAAAAATGCTGGTCTTGAATCTGCTGTTATAATTGACTATTTGATTAAGCAGAATGATAAAGAGCTTATATACAACGTTGAGGCTATGAATTATGCTAATGCGTTTACAGCTGGTGTGATTGATCCAGCAAAAGTGGTGCGTATTGCTTTTGAAACAGCGGTATCTGTTGCGAGTGTGCTGATAACTACTGAATCTATGATAGTTGATGTACCAAGCAAAGAAAATGCTTCATCTCCTATGGATGCAGGAGAAATGAGTGGCATGGGTGGATTCTAAGTAGAATGAAACCGTGGAGCAATTGCTCCACGGTAGTTCCAAAAAATCTCACATTTTACTATTCGTTAAAGGTAATACGTTTGGTGCAGAAATGCACTACTGTTTGCATCCGTTTCACTCCTTTATATTGTGGTTGTCTAATAACAAAAAGGCAGCATAAGAAAACTATAACCCCTAGTATATTTATATTATAGCTGACCCAAGCAACACGTCATACCGCGATTCATTCCACAACTGTACGAACATTACAATATGGCACATAGTAAACGATGTCATGAAAGTAGCTGACACTGGAATGACACCCTTTTGGATGGAAACCAGTGTCACGCACTGGAATGACACCCATTTGTTCCTATAGTTGTCTTTTCTCGTCTACCTTATTTTGCCACTCTGCTGAACAGATACAATTTACAACCACTCCCCTACCCTTTTTAGTTGTTCAGCAAATATAGAGAGGTTAAAGGGAGTGGTATTACTTAAACAACTAAATATAAAACCAGGTAGATCATTCTGAAATTCTTGCATTTTTGTCCATAATTTTGTTAAATAATTTCCCTTTTGGTCATATCGAACCAAATTTCTTTTTCACACCACCTTTTAAGCCACTTTCGTTAGTTTTTGTCATAATGCGATCAAACACTCCCAATAACCTCTTTAATAGGTTTGGAGTTAGCGAAGAGATAAGATCAACAGATACGTTATTGTTTTTGTCATCACCACTTGCTTTATAGTCTATTGAAACGATTCCCCTACTTTTCCCACCAGTAAGAAGTTTTCCAATTATAGGAATTTTTAACAAAGATTTATTAATTGAATATGCTGGTATTACTTGTCCTGCAACCTGGAATTTATAATTTCTAATATCGAGCTTACCACCAGTGCTAATACCTAACTCCGCCCCTTCAAGCCAAGATTCTTCAATTTCAATAGTGCCATCTTTGTATGAAAAAGGTGCATTACATTTGTAAAAGTATACACCTTCATTTTTTATGGCATTTACAATGCCAGGCAATGAAGACATCGACAATAAAGTAGTAAGTAGTGGAGCATCTTTGATGTAGAAATTGCTAATGGATAACGTACCATAATGTTCTCCACTTTCTCTCTGAGGAGAGAGATAAAAAGACAATTTGCCGTTTTTAATTGATTTACTAATGCCTAAGGAACGCAAAAGCATACCTGAATTATCCGCATATATTTCGAGCCCTATTCCACTGTATTCTGCTAGTATGTTGCTGCTATCTTCCAGAAACTGCCCTGTAAATTGACTTCCATTGCAATTACCTTTAGTACAGGTTACATTCAGCTTAGCATTTTTGATAACGATGCCTTCTTTCATAATTACATTGTCAACATTCATACTAATCTCTATATCTTTATTTAATCCATTACTGTTTTTGCCAAGCAAGCCTAAAATATCACTTAAGTTAATTTCCTCACCATAAATAGTTATGGCATTTTTCTCCTTACCTGATTCAATTTCTATACTAAAATCATTATCAGACAATTTAAAGCTACTAGAATTTAAATATAAATTTCCATTTTCTACTCTTCCGCTGAATTTTATATCTAGGTCATTTCCTACAATGTCTAATTTATCTACTAACAATTCACCTGCTCCTTTTAACCTTGTAGAAAACAAAATTTTATTGTGATCTTCAAAGCGATTTTTCCATCCTAAGTAGCTTGAATGTGATTCAAATTCTGATAAATCTATATCACCATTAACATACCCCGTCTTATCTTGATTTATCACTGACTCTAAATTTGCACTGACATAGCCACTATCAAAATTAAATATTTGAGCAGGTAAATCTCCGGTCAAATTCCAGGCGAAACTTTCATTCCTATTGCTACTTTTCAGGTCAAATAATAGCTGTGTGTTATTCACCATACCACTACCATTTAAATCTATAAAGTCACTGCCAAAACTAAGCTTAATATCATATTTACCAAGACTTGCATTATAGACGGCCAAATTGTCAATTTCGGAATGAAAATTGGCCGAAAAATCTACTTTTTTGTCATCAGCATTTAGATTAAAAATGCGAAAATTAAATACGGATTTTGCCATTCCACTTACTTTATCCCTTTCAACCTTCACCACATCATCCAGCTTAAATTTTATAGGCTCATATAAACCATAAGCATCACTTACAGCTTGGCCATTAATGGTTAGAACTGAATTTTCCTTATTGAGAGATTTCATTGCAATATCACCACCATTAACAGTGAAATTCTGAAACTTAGCGCTATTTACAGTAATTTCAAGATCGTTATTCTTGATGATCAAATCACCCTTTAATTCCTTTACTTGCTCAAAATCTTCATCAAATTTTACGCTACCGTTTTCTATATCAGCAACAATTACAATGTCTGACAGATCGTCATCAACCAAATTGTTAATTTTGCCATTGAAACTTACAATGGTATTTAAAACATCCCCTTCGATATTATCACAATACCAGCTTTTAAATTTACTATTTACTACACTATCTGGTATATAAGTACATAAATCCTTTGCAGCAAACTTACTAATATTAATTCTAAGCAAAACATGACTTGTACTAAAGTTCATTTTGCCTATCAAAGAGAGATACGTGTCATTTAATTTAAAATGGAAGTTTTTTACACTAATAATTCCATCACTATATGTTAAATTTATATTTACATTAGTTAAGGCTAAATTTTTGTTCAAATAATTTTCTATATTCAATACGTATATATTTCCATCTACAATTTCATCCTTTTTATTAATTTTCACTGAGAAGCTTCCTTTGAATCCTATATTTTTGTCCAAATTGTAGCTTTTAACTAATGTAGAAAACTTGTTCAATAGTCCCAATTTTAGATCATAAAATGTCCCGTACACATTTAGCAAATTGTTGCGATTTTTTATCGTAATTGATAAATCATCCAAAAATCCCTTTCCATCTTTTGTATTCACATGAATATCTAAAACATTAAAATCTTCCCCCTTCCCTATATATAATTTATCAATAAAAAATTCATCTTCTGTGCTTTTATCAATAGCGATGTTAGTAAATTCAATTTTTGAATCCGCATTTAAGTCAAAAAAAAATTCCCTTATTGTTTTTACTGAGTTTTGCAGATTAAAATTTACTGCTTTAAAGTCAGCTTCTTTCTGATTGATACATACATGCACATTATCAGCTGAAATCTGAGAGAGATTTGTGCTAGCTTTAAATAAGGAACTTAACTTAAAATGTACAAAAAGCTCAGGAACTTTTATAGTAAAATTAGGGTTTGCTATTGCCAAATCTGTAATGACTAAATACGGATCTTTACTACCTTTCTGCCAAACAACTGAGGTATTCTCCATATTAACGCTTGAGCCAACAAATATTTTTGATATTTTATGTTTAACATAAAAATTAATATAATTAATATTGATTTCTAAAGGACTCTCACCCTTAAAAAAGACAAATAAGCAGAATACAAACAATAGAACTATGGAAAGTGATATAGTGATTTTTTTAAGCATCGATTATTGCTTTTCTTGCTAAACTATCAGCCTCCTCATTATACTTATCGCCACTGTGTGCTTTAACCCACTTCCAATCAATTTCGTGTTGTGCAGCAACGTTGTCTAGCTCTTTCCACAATTCCATATTTTTTACTGATTTTTTATTACTTGTTTTCCAGCCATTCATTTTCCACTTATCTATCCACTCTGTTATGCCATGTTTAACATAAAGACTATCCGTATATAAATTAATATTACAAGAAAATTTCAATACTTTCAGCCCATTGATCACCGCTGTTAACTCCATTTTATTGTTTGTGGTATTTTCTTCTCTACCATAAATGTCTTTTCTATAATCTTGAAATAATATGATAGCTGCCCATCCTCCCGCTCCAGGATTACCAGAACACGCCCCATCCGTATATATTGTCACTTCTTTTTTACTCATCTTTGTTTATATCGGTTAACAAAGTATATAGTTGCTTTTATGAAAGCACAATTTCTAAAGGTAGTTTAAGCTGCACCTTTAAATTTTATTATAGAAACAAAAAAAAGTGTGACAACGAGCATTACCAAAAGGAAAAGTAAAAAATAGTTTTTATGCTTCTGCCGTTCTTTCATAACTAAAATAAATCAATAGAACAAAAAATAATACTGGCGAATAGGGAAAATAGATAAGAAATTGAGTAAGAAAACATTTGTTTCTGTGAGTTGTGGTTCTTGAATCTGAGAATTGATATAGCGTACCAAATAAAGATGCAACCTGCAAAAATTGCCATGCTTAGATAAAGTAAAGCCTTTTTCAAGAATAGAGCTGGAAGCAAGCTAGTTAGCACCAGCAAGACACTATAAATTAATATATATTTTCTTGTTTTTTCCGGACCATAAACAATATTGAACATAGGAATCGATGCTCTTGCATAGTCTTCAGACTTATTTAAAGATAGGGCCCAAAAGTGTGGTGGAGTCCACATAAAAATTACTAAAAATAAAATGAAACTTTCCCAACTGACAGAATTAGTCACAGCTGTCCAGCCAATCACTGGAGGAAAAGCACCTGCTGCACCACCGATAACGATATTCTGCGGAGTGCGCCTTTTTAGCCAAATTGTATATACGAAAACGTAAAATAATATGCTAACAGCAAGCAAAGCAGCAGAAATATAGTTTACTGCTATTGCCATGATAAATACTGACAATATTCCAAGAGTTATACCAAATTCAAGCGCGCTTTCTGCAGAAACTCTACCTGAAGGTATAGGGCGGTTTTTTGTCCTTTCCATGAGCAGATCTATGTCTTTGTCATACCACATATTTATAGCACCTGCAGATCCTGAGCCAAGAGCAACACATATAAGAGATATTAGTGCTAGAAAAGGGTGCATACTACCTGGTGCAGTAACCATACCAGCAACTGCAGTAAATACCACAAGATACATTATCCTTGGCTTCAGCAAACGCCAAAAATCCAGTATTGTTGATTCAACATTTAGCAAAACACTTGTGTACATTCTATTTTACCACTGGTGGCTTTTCGAAAGTATGAAAAGGCGGTGGTGAAGATACCGTCCATTCCAAGGTGTCACCTTCCCAAGGATTATCTCCAGCTTTCTTGCCCCATTTAAAGAGATGTATAACTATAAACACAAAAAACATAACTGAAACAAAGGACATATACGAACCAATTGAGGATATATAATTCCAAGGGATAAACGCATCAGGATAATCAGGTATACGCCTTGGCATACCAGCTAATCCTAAGAAATGTTGAGGTAAAAAAGTGATATTGGTGCTAATAAAAGTAAGCCAAAAGTGGATTTGACCTAAGCGCTCATTATATTGTTTACCCGACATTTTACCAATCCAATAATAAAAGCCAGCAAAAGCTCCAAATAATGCAGCAAGTGACATGACATAATGGAAGTGAGCAACAACATAATAGGTGTCGTGCAGGAGCTTATCTATTCCACCATGAGAAAGAATTATTCCCGTTATGCCACCGCCAACAAACATAAAAATAAAACCTAGTGCAAATAGCATAGGGGTCTTAAACTCAATTGCTCCACCCCACATAGTTGCAATCCAGCTAAAGACTTTTACACCAGTTATAACACCGATAAAAATTGTGGTAGTGCTAAAAAATGCAGCAGCGTCAGCACTAAGCCCAACAGTGAACATATGATGAGCCCAAACCATAAAGCCAAATACTGCTATACCTATCATTGCATAAACCATCCCTATGTAACCAAATACAGGTCTGTGAGAAAAAGTTGATACAACCTGACTTATGATGCCAAATGCAGGAAAAATAATTACGTAAACTTCTGGATGACCAAAAAACCAAAATAAATGTTGAAATAACACAGGGTCACCACCACCTGCAGGATCAAAAAAGGAAGTACCAATATTGCGATCAGTAAGAAGCATAGTTATAGCACCGGCAAGCACTGGTAAGGCAACAATCAACATAAATGCTGTTAGCAAGACAGACCAAACAAACAGTGGCATCTTAGTTAATGACATTCCTTTTGTGCGCATGTTAAATATAGTAACTATAAAGTTGATCGCCCCAACAATTGACGACATACCAGCAACGTGGAGTGCAAGTATAGCAAGGTCAACTCCTGCACTTGGATGGGACATTACCTGTGATAAAGGTGGATATAAAGTCCAACCTGTACCTGGACCTTCACCAATAAACACTGAGAGAATGAGCAAAATAAAAGATGACACTAACAACCAAAAACTTAAATTATTCATACGAGGAAATGCCATATCTGGTGCACCAATCATGAGAGGTACAAACCAGTTACCAAATCCTCCCATGAGGGCTGGCATTATCATGAAAAACACCATTATCAACGCATGCCCTGTAACCATTACGTTATATAATTGATAGTTATTGTTAAGTATATTAATGTGCATTAGCTGAGTGCGAATAATCACCGATAATAATCCACCAATAATTCCAGCTAATATGGAAAAAATAATGTACAGTGTCCCTATGTCTTTATGGTTGGTGGAAAACAACCAACGCTTTATGCCCTTTGGTGCGTCACTCATATCTATACTCCAAATTTAACTCACTAATTTTCTATTTTCAATCCACTTATTAAAATCTTCTTTGCTTACTGCTTCAACAACAATTGGCATAAATCCATGGCCTTGACCACACAATTCGTAGCACTGCCCATAATAAACACCAGGCTTTTTGATATTAAACCACGCCTCATTCAGCCTACCTGGTATCGCATCAATTTTTACACCGAAAGCCGGTACTCCCCAACTGTGTATCACATCTCCTGCTGTAACTTGTAAACGAACGTTAGTATTAACGGGTAAAATGATGTTGTTATCAACAGAGAATAGCTTTAAATCTCCTTCGATAAAGTCTTCTTTTCCCTTAATATAACTATCAAATGACACACCTTGATATTCTGGATATTGGTAGCTCCAATACCATTGATGGCCAATAACTTTTAGTGTTATATCAGCTTTCGGTATTTCTTCCTGTAGCTTCAGTAATTTAGCGTTTTCAAAGGCTAATATTCCAACAATAATCGTTGGTATAACAAACCAAACAATTTCTAAAAGAACATTGTGATTAGTTTGGCTTACGTTTGCCACTTTGCTTTTACGAAAGCGAAATACTACATAAGCAAGCAGCGCCCACACAAAGAGCATTATTGCAACCATCACAAGCATCACAAACGAATGTGACCTAACTACAGCCTCCATTACTTCAGTTGCAGGAGCAGGAAATCCAAATTGCCAGGAAGTAGGAGCAGAGACAACAGATATATTTGAGTAAAATATTATCAATAGTGCAAATAACTTCACCATATCTTTTGTTTGTTTGCTATAAAACTAAGTGATATACTGTATAATAGTATATATAAACTTACTATGCAAATAGAGATTAGTGATGGTTAATAATTTTTTAGCATTCAACAAGTATAATAGTACAATACTAGTTTGAGGAAAAAAGCATTTACATAAATCTATTGTAAGTAAAAATATTATAATATTTTAAATTAAGTATTTACTTTAAGTAAGTTCTATAATAAGTTTAATAGTGGCTGTTACTGCTAATAACCCTCTAGCCTCACACCTAAAAGCAGTAACAGACACTATTAAACTTTATGATAAGTTTATGATTTGCAAGATCAAAATCTTGCAAGTGTCTTTATTTCATTATACATTGCAGTTTGTTAATTAACTTTTAATGCCTATGGTAGCATTTACTGAACCAAAGGTTTGCGTATTATAGAAAATAATTACAAAAAAAACACACTATTTATATACCATACAAACTTTTTTCATTCTGCATAGCTGAGTTACTAGATTCTGTAAACGAAATCTTTAGAGAAGCCAAATGGGCAAAGTTTCATGAAGGTCTTTGGCATCTCTTAGCATAGATCCCTTACTTAACCGTCATAGCGCGATTCATTCGCAGTATCTCAAAGCATAGATCCCGCTAACACGTAGCTGGATGACGGTTGTCAGGGCAGTGTCCCTATGATGTCATTCAAGTAGCTGACACTGGTTCCTTTATGATGGCAGTGCCCCTATGGTGTCATTCCAGTGCTTGACACTGGAATCCATCCTTTCCATAATCATCAAAACATTGTATTTTAACGTAAAACAGCTATTTTTATGCTCACCAACTTAATAAAATTCCTGGATCCCAGTGGGCTTTGTTGCATCGCTAGCTATGATGGATTAAAGATAAAAAAGGTGGAGAATATCAGTA
>NZ_JAPQLE010000110.1:0-2278 GCF_028982185.1 Wolbachia endosymbiont of Drosophila baimaii
TGCAATAAAATATACGATACAATTACCCTGCTTGAGCGCACTTTGTGTAAATTTGTTACCTCTCTTACCCACTCCATAATTAAACAACTCTGCAATGTCTCCTATTTGTCCTCCTAATAATGAGAATTGGTATTAGCATTTATAGCTTTACCTAATTTATCTTTAGATATTGTTCCATTTTTTACTAAACCTAAAATCAATTCCAAACATGTAACTTTTTGTTCTCCTTTGAATGAAGCAATATAGTGCAGAGCATTTTTTTCATCTTTATCTTGCACAGTAATATCTGCACCGTTTTTTAGCAATAGTTCTAGGGTTTCATACCTTTTAGTTTTTTCAAATTTCTTAAGTGATCGGTTCTCACTCTTCTCTTGTATGCGCTGGAGTACCTAATGGAGCGGTGTTTGCCCTTCTTTTTTATCATTTACAGCTTTTATAAATTGTTCTTTTTGGCCTGCTTCTAGCAATATATTGAGAAGTTTAAGTTTTTGTTTTGTTTCAGGTTTAACAATCAAGTGTAAAGCATTGTTACCATCTGTGTCTTTAAGGCTAATATCCGCCCCTTTTTCCAATAGTTCTTTAAAAAGTTTTTTATCACTATTTTTAATTACTGGATGTAATAGATAATTATCATTACTATCTGGAGTATTTATGGTATGTGGTATAATTTCTTTAATTTTTGCTTCTGTATTGATTTTTATTTCTGGCTTTAATTTAGATTTCTTTCCTTGCTCTGCTAATTTTTCTAAGAAATTACGGTAGTATATCTTTTGCTCTTCTTTTAAGTCTTGTAATTTTTCTGTAGATAATCCTAAATTATCAGAGCTGGCTCCATGCTCTAACAATTTTGTAAGAAACTTAAGTGTGTTATCGTTACTTCGAATTGTATGAGACTCATGTTTTTCTTTTGTTATCTTGTTAATTAGTGCCACCTGAAGAGGAGTTTTTTCGTCCTGATTTTCACTATCAACAAGTTGTGCTAAATCTTCCTCGGTGACTGTTTTTATTAGAGTACCTAGAAACTTGCATTTCTGTTTCTTTTCGAGCGATGCGATAAGGTGTAAAATATTATTTCCTTTTTCATCTTTTATGCTGCTAATATCCGTGCAATCTTTTAGATATTTTTTAAATTTCCTGTTATTTGCATTTTTGATCGCTTTCAGCAATTGAGCGTCGTTGTCCGTTGTTCCGTTGCTTATTTCTACCTTATGATCATCTTCAACATCACTGCCGTAGCCACTTTCTGCTTCACTATCTTCACTATTCCTACGATCATTTTGGTTACAATATTTGCTATTATCAGTAATTTCTGAAATTACTTGCTTTACTCGTTCTTTTGTTTTATTTGATATTTTTTTCGATCGTTTTATTGCTTTATCTAGCACTGGAAGGAAGCATTGGACATAATACCTATAATATTTTTCTTGTTCTCTAAGTGATTCTTCTAATTTAGTTAATACTTCAGGACTAGCACCTTCCTTGAATAACCTTTTACACTTCTTGAGGGTTCCATCTCGACTTCTTAGTTTTTCACGCTTATGCTCTTCTTTTTTTACCTTTCTCTCTATAATGCCATACAATTGCTCGTCTTTTCTATCCCGCTCTTGCTTTTCATTTTTATCTATGTATTCATCTAATTTTTTTGCATTAGTAGCTAGTGCACTTAGATCTATACTCATACTAAAACCTCAATATTAAAAGCTATTTAAGTTGTCAGCACTAAACTAACAACCAAGAAGTTTGACTTTTAATTTGAGCTAAACGTTGTATGTGTAATCGAAATATAGGTGGAAAGGCAGAAAATTAATTTCTGTAAGAAAGTTTGCCGTCATAGTTAAACCTCACTTGAACAGTTGTCTACTTAACCATT
The DNA here is from genome assembly GCF_028982185.1 of Wolbachia endosymbiont of Drosophila baimaii. NCBI lineage: Bacteria > Pseudomonadati > Pseudomonadota > Alphaproteobacteria > Rickettsiales > Anaplasmataceae > Wolbachia > Wolbachia endosymbiont of Drosophila baimaii. Next base: position 1,871 of record NZ_JAPQLE010000110.1, read on the forward strand.
TAATCTTAAAAAATAATAAATATAGCTAAACTGCAAAACGTGCTACTGGCTAAAATAGGATAAGAAACATACTGTAATTGCGATTGAATGATGGAGAGACATACTCCATTATTTTAGCACGAAGTAACAAATTCAATGAATTGGTTCTTCAAAAATAATTTAAACTTTTACAGTAGGAGTAGTCTCATGAAATATTATAGCGGGTTAGATATCTCACTCAAAGAAACTTTTATTAGTATCGTTGATGAGAAAGGAAAAATTGTTAAAGAAGAAGTTGTTGCAAGTGAGAGCAGTGCAATAGCTGAGTTTCTGCTTAGTCAAAGCAGAGAATACGAATCCATAGGAATAGAAAGTGGGCAATTGTCAATATCGATGTGCAAAGAGTTAAGGAGCTTTGGATTACCAGTA
>NZ_JAPQLE010000111.1:0-5013 GCF_028982185.1 Wolbachia endosymbiont of Drosophila baimaii
CATCCGGACTTTTATGGAAAGAGCTATAATATCGAATCAACCGAAAAAACTAAATCTATTAATATAATTTGTAGCACAACTAAAAAAAATTTTGATTTAACGTTTGCTTTCTTTTTATTTTTCTTACATACAAAGATGTCATCCCGTAACTCCATAGAGCTCTTAACAATAAGGAATAATCCCCCTGCGATCATAAGTAAATCCCTTGCTGATGCAGTGTGAAATATAGGTTTTTGCATTGATAATATAGATGATGTAAAAAATAGTATTACAAAACGCATTAATAGTGCTAATCCAAGGCCCATAAGGCGCACTCTTTCTCTCAGCGCATTTGGTACCTTATCTATTGCTAGAGAAATAAAAATTAAATTGTCTACACTAAGTATAGTTTCAAGTAGTGTAAGTGTCAGTAAAGTCCAAGCATCAGTTAGCATTTTTGTTTCAAATTCGGTTCTTCTTACTCTACAATAGATGTGTAAAAATTAAGTGACTTCACTCAGAAGTTTTATAGCAGTTCTCCAGAAAAACAGGATATATAAAGTTCAGCAGCTTCTTCTATTTTCGTTTTTGAGCAAAATCAATAATAAGAGAGTTTCTTATTTTCATGCACGCAAATAAGATAAAGCCTTATTTTCATTTTTGACTTTATTTGAAAATAATATATACTATAAAAATAGTGTGCTAGGTTGAATGAATGTATATTAAAGGATCACCATCAGGCAAAGTATTCGCTGGTTATCGGGCATTTATACCAAGCCCCTTGCCACCAAAATTTGAATGGGACAATGATTTAGTTAATAGTCTTTAAACCCTTACTTTACTATAAGGAAAGTGGTTGAAAACTTAGGTGTCGTATTTACAACAGCCCAAAGAGCAATCGTAAAGCTTGAAGATTTAGGCATCGTTTCACAAACTTCTCAAGGAAAGAGAGATCGGGTTTATTGTGCAACTGATATTTTGAATATTCTAGAAGAACCAACTAAGATTACAGAGAACTTCGATAGCACATTGTAGCTATTGTGATGAATAAATTCAGCAAACAGCAAGCTTAAAGAGTCTGATCCAATGGACATGCTGAACAAAAAGTAAGGAGCTCCTTTTGGAGGATTATATTAACTTATTAATTAATTGCTTGACTTTTAGCAGGATTTATTATATTATTTATTAATGAGTAATGCAATCAAACCAAGGAGGATAGCATGATAAATAATTTGGATTCAATAATTCTTGGAATAAAAGATGGTGAAAAGGCGATTGAAGATTTAAGGGTTGTTCTTAAAAAAAGAAAAGAAGACGTTATCACTACACAGACATTTAATTATGCTTTACGATGCCTACAAACTACAAAGGAAGCGATAGTACACGAAATTCTGCTTCATTTTATACAAAATCCTGACGAGCAATCACTAGAACAAGTGATACAATGCTTAGATAGAGCAATACAATCTAGGATATATGCAAAAAACAACCCAATAAGAAATCTAGATGAAGAATTTCGTACTCATATAAACTTTAAAGATGAAGAGGGAAATACATTACTACATCATGCAGTTATAGGTAATAAAACTGAAGAAATAACCACCCTTCTTGTTACATATAGTGCAAATCCTTTGATACAAAACGCGGATAATAAAATTCCTTTAGATTTAGCTCAAGGAGAAACAAAAGAAGTGCTTATTAAAAGTATGAAAAAACAAGCTCATACGAAAAAAGAAAGCGCTATGATAGGCAGTTTAGTGCCTGGCATGATAATTGGTGGTTTTCTTAGTGTTGTACTTGGAGCTGGTGTGTGTGTTGCAGTAAGTCTTTCTGGTGGTATGATACTAGGTGTAATGATAGCACTTGTTCTTGTTGCTAGTATAGCTGTTGGGCTGGCCATGTATTTTTTGAGTCAAGACTATGAACAGGCTAAAGCGATAGAAAAAACTATTAGCACTGTTAGCTCTGAAATATCTGTTGATGATACAACTGTCGCAAATGGTAAAAAGGGGCCACAACTTACATAGAAAAAGCTATAGCATTTTTCAAACTAAATAATAAACCTTGTAATTAGGATATTCTGGATTCCAGCGTCACGCGCTGGAATGACAACTGTGTTTTTGCTTTTTTATCATCAAATACTCCTACTCTTTATGTCATCCAAGTGTCCTGAATACTTGGATCCAAGAAATTTAATTGTTTTAAATTTTTCCCTCTATACACCTATTTAAAATTTATGTTATCCACATGTGCAATATAATCTATAATAACGTTTATCAATACAATATATTAAAAAATATTATGAGCTTCGTAAAAGAAAAAAACACCCCTGTGATGGAGCAGTATTTGAACCTGAAAGCTCAATACAAAGATCATCTGCTATTTTATAGGCTAGGAGATTTTTATGAATTGTTTTTCGATGACGCTATTAAAGCTGCGAAATTGCTGAATATAGTGCTCACTAAGAGAGGTAATTCGTGTGGGCAAGAAATACCAATGTGTGGAGTGCCAGCACACAGTAGTGAATCTTACCTACACAAGCTAATAGATTTAGGGTTCAAAGTAGCAATCTGTGACCAATTAGAAACTGCTGATGAAGCAAAAAAGAGGGGCTATAAATCCATAGTAAAACGTGATGTAGTGCGAGTTGTAACTCCAGGTACAATTATAGAAGATTCACTACTGGAGGATAAAAGCAATAATTATCTCGCGTCCATAGTTGAACAAAATGACGAATATGCTATTAGTTGGCTTGAATTATCAACGGGAAAATTTTTTCACACTTTAACGAGTTTGAAAGCTCTAGATAGTGATTTATTGCGTATATCACCAAGAGAATTATTAATTTCTGAAAAATTCACTGAGGACGAAAAAATTAGATCGATTTTAAAAAATTATAAAATATCAATTACGCAGCACGCACAGAGCTTTTTTGAGTATAGTAAATCTCACAGAACATTATGCGAGTTTTATAAAATCAGGGAACTTGGGAGTATAGGAAATTTCAGCAAAGTAGAAATCATGGCGTGTGGTGCACTGCTTGAATATGTCAGAGTAACACAAAGGGGCTCCATTCCAAGGCTTGAATTCCCAAAAACCTATAAGCAACAAAATTTCATGCTTATTGATGCTTCAGCAAGGAGAAATCTTGAGTTGTTTTCAACTCAATTTGGTGAAAAGAAAGGTTCACTAATTTCAGTTATTGATCATACAGTTACAGCTTCTGGTGGACGCCTGCTCAAACAAATGCTCGCTTCACCCCTTGCTTGCTCCAAGGCAATCAATTTGAGGCTCAGCACCGCTCAATTTTTTGTAAATAATCATGAGCCACGCAGAAAAATACGAGAGATATTATCTAACATTCCGGATATTGAAAGGTCTTTATCGCGCTTAATACTAGGGCGTGGTTCACCAAAGGATATGAACCTATTGAAAATAGGTCTAGGAAAGACTTTAGAATTGTCTGAGTTCTTATGTAAAATTGAATCAGGTGAAAATGGATCTCTCCCACAACAATATGTCATCCAAACTGAGATCCAGCCAGCGTCACGCGCTGGAATAACAGTAAAATCAGACGAGAGTGAACTAAGCACAATACATAAAAGCCTTGGCAATCATAAAGACCTATTTGAACTGTTAAATAGTGCTATACTCGATAATAACCTCAGTTCCGTGAAAGAAGGAGGATTTATTCACTCAAAATACAACTCAGAATTATCTGAGTTATCCTACATATTAAATAATAGTAATAAACTAATAACCAAACTCCGTGAATCTTATCGCGACCTAACTGGCATTGCCGCACTCAAAATATTACACAACAACATACTTGGTTATTACGTTGAAGTGTCGGCAAATCACAAAATAACTTCGGATATATTTATTCATAGGCAAAGCTTAGCAAATAGCATGCGCTACACTACTAATGAATTGAAAGAACTAGAAAATAAAATTCTTACGGCACGTGATGCTGCAATCGGCTTAGAAATGAAAATTTTTAGTGAACTGTGTAGTGAAGTCGCTAAAGAATCTGAAAAAATTGCTCTTGCTGCAAATGCTTTGGCAAAACTTGATATTAGAACCGCATTTGCAGAGCTTGCAGTGCAAAATAATTACGTAAAACCCATTATTGATGACAGCAAAGAGTTCAATATCTGTAGCGGAAGACACCCAGTGGTTGAAGTTAACGATAAATTCATTGCAAATAACATCAATTTAGCTGGTATACATCTAATTACTGGTCCTAATATGGCTGGAAAAAGCACTTTCTTGAGGCAAAACGCTCTCATTGCAATTTTAGCTCACATGGGGTCATTTGTGCCAGCAGAGAGTGCACATATTGGAGTGATTGACAAGATATTCAGCAGGGTTGGCGCAACGGATAATATAACAGCTGGTTATTCTACCTTCATGGTAGAGATGATCGAAACAGCAACGATAGTAAATCAGGCAACGGACCGTTCCTTGGTGATACTTGATGAAATTGGTAGGGGCACAGGGGTGTATGATGGATTATCTATTGCACAGGCGGTGATTGAACATATTCACAATGTAAATAAGTGCCGCGCCATTTTTGCAACTCATTATCATGAATTAACTAAAGTAAGCAAATACTTGAAGAACGTGAAATGTTTTTGTGTAAAAATAAGAGAGTGGAACGGAGAGGTTATCTTTCTACATGAAGTAATTGAAGGCATTGCAGATGAGTCATATGGAATACATGTAGCAAAACTTGCCGGTTTTCCTGATTCTGTTTTAAATAGAGCAAGTGAGGTGTTTGAGGGGCTAAAGGCTTGAATCATTATTATAAGTGAAGAATTACCTATACAATCGTGGTAGTAGCAATAGAAACGAAAAACTTACTTGACACCCTTCGCCAGCGCCCTCATCATGATAGTGAAGCTATTGTATTTGCTTTCGCCAATCTGCAGATTAAAAGGTAAAGATTACTTAATGTATCGGCGTCTTATGTTCAATTTTTTGCAGTATATAGATACTGTATGTCTTTACAAAACTTCATCTACATCTAGATTT
>NZ_JAPQLE010000112.1:0-12878 GCF_028982185.1 Wolbachia endosymbiont of Drosophila baimaii
AGGGTAGCTAGTTATTCACTATCCATTTTTTAAGTTGGCGTTTTTTAATGTTTTAAATGCTTTATAAGCGTATTTCAGCTTGTGTAGGTAGAAGTTTGATAAAGACATAAGGTGCACATAGTGCAAAAAATTAAACATGAGACGCCAGATACGTGAGTTTTTTTGTCATTTAATCTGTACAGAGAAGATAAATAAATAGCTTCAGTTTCATGATAAGGGGGCTGGCGGAGTTTGTCAAGTAAGTTTTTTCGTTTCTATGTTGTCAGCTACTTGGATGACGCCAATCTGAGTTAACTACACCAACTCACATTCAGCAAAAAAGAAAGCTATCTCCTTACGAGCATTTTCTAGACTATCTGAGCCGTGAACTCTATTTTCACTAATATCATCAGCAAAATCACCCCTGATTGTGCCTTTATCTGCCTGCTTTGGATCGGTAGCTCCCATGATTTGTCTGTATTTACTTACTGCATTTTCACCAACTAAAACTTGAACTACCACAGAACCAGAGGTCATAAACTCTACTAATTCCCCAAAAAAAGGCCTATCTTTATGAATTTCATAAAACAGCTCTGCTTGTTTTTTTGTTAGTAACATCATTTTTTGTGCTGTGATTTTCAGCCCAGATTGTTCGATGTAGGAATTTATATTGCCTGTAATATTATTTTTTACTGCATCAGGTTTTAAGATTGAAAGTGTCTTCTCAATTGCCATATTATTTCCTTATATAGAATAGTACATTTATAGATTTATTTTATTACAAATTTTAATTTCATAGAAGTGATTTTTTATCTATAATTAAGGACAAATCATCAAGGAGGTATTGTATGGGTAAATGTTGTAAAAATAACACTACTAAACAAGCTGAATCTACTACTAAAAAATTAGTAAGTAACTTTAAGTCATCGCTTTTGTGTGAAACAAAAGGGTTTTTGACTTTTAGTCTGGCATTTTTAAGTTATTTGGAATATAGTTCACATCATAATACAAAATTAAAAGAAGGTGCTGCCTTTGCGATGAGAAGAAACACTATTCCATTTCTTGAAATAACAATCATAGCACCGCTTGTTTGTTTTGCACTGCCAGCTATGCTAGGCAGTATGAGCCTCATGCAATGCGCACTTTTATGTGCTGCCTTAATGATTGCCACATGTTTTATTGTCAGAACTTTTCATCTGCGTGAGAAGTTAATGGAAAAAATCACTAACCATAGTAGAAAAGAAATAGACGCGGAATTTAAGAAAGATACTATAAAATTTCCTATTTTTGATCAAAATAGAAAACACATCGAGTATAATTCGCCCAATTCAGTGCAACCACTGAATGAAACGAGTAGCACCTCTCTTTTCGTTAAAGTTTTACTTTTCCCTCTAAAGGTTCTTTTGAAGGTCCTGCAAAGTTGTATAATGCTATCTTTAGCTGCTGTTGAACTTCTTGAAACCGTGCCAAGTTTTTGTGTTGATCTGTTTTTTGATAGAAGTTTTGAATCCACACAGAGTAACATGCAGAGATTTGGCCACTTATTGTATGCAAATGTGAGAAATTTAGTGCCTATAACTAAATTTGATGAGTGTGTAGCTAATTTTATAGGTACCCCGAAAGTAACTTGTTGTAGTAGTGCGTAGGTGAAAAAGGCAGTTATCTTATTTAATCTTGGCGGGCCTGATTCACTAAATGCGGTCCGTCCTTTTTTATTCAACCTTTTTTATGACAGGAGAATAATCAATCTACCGAATCCCTTTCGGTTTCTTTTAGCAAAGTTTATATCTGCGAAACGAGAAAATACTGCACGAAAAATATACGAGGAAATTGGAGGTAAATCACCAATTCTAGAGAATACAAAAATGCAAGCTAATGCTTTAGAACTAAAATTAAACGAAAATAGAAACCATGTACACAAGGTATTCATCTGCATGCGCTATTGGCGTCCATTTGCTGACGAAGTTATTGAAAGTGTAAAACAGTTTGATCCTGATGAAGTGATTCTGCTGCCACTGTATCCACAATATTCAACTACCACAACTCTGTCATCCATCGAGAATTGGCAAAAAAATGCTAAACGGTATGGCCTAAAATGCAATACAAAAATGATTTACCGTTATTATGATAACCAAGATTTTATTGAAGCTCACGCTAATCTGATAGCTAAGTACTATAAATTGGCTAGCAAAATCGGTAAACCAAGAGTCCTATTTTCAGCCCATAGCTTACCTCTTAGTATTATTAAAAAAGGCGACCCTTACGCTTCACAGGTAGAAAGAAGCATAGAGTTAATAGTAGAAAAGTTAGCTATCAATAACTTAGATTGGTCAATATGTTATCAGAGTAAGATAGGTCCTGTAAAATGGCTAGAGCCAAGCACTGAAAGTGAGCTATTACGCGCAAAAGCTGATGGTGTACCTGTAGTTCTATCACCTATGTCTTTTGTTTCTGAGCATTCAGAAACACTTGTGGAACTTGATGTAGAATATAAAGCAATTATCAAGGATGGATATTATTTTCGTGTGCCAACTCTCAGTACCGATCCCTTGTTTATAAAATGCTTAGCCGATTTGTGCATAAATCTCCCTTAAAGTCCTGATTTATAGGGCTTTTCTTTTAGGATTTTATGTGATAGAATAACAGAAAGTTATTAACTATTTCATGCCAAACAAGCTAAAAAAGAAATCTAACATACTCGCACAAAAGGTGCATGATATTTATGATCATGATTTCAGGAAGGTAATCTGCATCACAACAGGTTTAACAGCCCTATTGTGTAAGATTTCACTGCAATTTTGCTGCGAGTTCATTGACAATAATAGATCCAATATCTTTCTTATACGGAATGTTGCTCGACTAGTAAAGTTTCCGACATCTATTCTATACATTGCCCATTCTGCATTTACTCTACAGGATCTAATTAAGGATTACAGAAACCCTGAGAGTAAAAAAGAGCTGGCAAAAATTGTGGGTAAATCGGCTAATCTTGCAAGCAGCATCATAGAAGCATTGATGATGTTGAAAGTCATCCATTTTTTTACTAGGAGTAATGCAGACGTAATAAGTCACATTCACTTAACATCAACGATCCTATTTCTGTTTATTTCGGAACCTATAAGCTACTATTATTCATGGAGAAAATACCTAGATAATAAGGATCCTGAAAAGTCTGCTAAGTGTAAGAAGGACCTTATTATCAGCACATTAACTTTGTCATTAGGTTTGTTAAACTTCACATTAAAAAGAATGGAGACTGCAACCATACCAATAAACTTAGGTAATGGTATAATCTATAATTTCAACTTAAGCGTAACAGTTAGCATAATATATAGTGCAGTATTTCTGGCAGTTCAGCTTGACAAATTGTTTCAACAACCTGTCAATGATGATCCTTCCACTGAACTTGATAGTGCTGGCCATAACCATATTCAGCACGGTAATGATGGTAATGATCTGCCCGATGGTAACGCTGTGGAAATGTAAGGGTTAGAGGTGAAAAGATTTTATTTCCACTGCCAACGCTAGTACTGCTAATTTGCTAACAATACTCCAAAGTGACAGAATTTTACCTTCCACAACCTGGCTAACATCATGAAACTCACAGTCAGTGGCATTCAAGCTAGAATATACATCTTTCCTGCTATTACATCGGTATAAGTAACATGTTGGAGTATTTCCTATATAGTATATTAGCGGTTCTGCAGAACTGCTTTTAAATACGTCAATGGTTGGTACACCTTCTTGTATAATAACGCTATTGATTGCTATTTCTTCTTTTATCTTTTTCATTTTATGACGCTTTTTTTTATTGAGGTTTAATATTTCCTCTCCACTTGTTGCTGTTATAATGCCCATCCCATATGTGCCATTGCTTGCTTTGATAAAAACGTAAGGTTGTGTTTTTATTTCATATTCCTCATATTTTTTTTGCACTAGAGATAATATTTGGTCAACTTTAGTTGCTACTGCTCCTAGTGACAAATCATCATCAAAATCAACTCCATCACAGCTCTCTGTAAGCACAGAAATTAGCCATGGGTCTATTTTAAATTCGCCACAAAACTCAGACGCTAATTCTTGATAGATTTCAAAATACTTAAATTTCTGCCTGTTATGCCAACCGTATAGTGGGCTTGGTACTATATCTTGCTTTACGTCTTTTAGCGTGTCTGGAATGTGGCTCGTCATATCACGGTTCAGTATAATAACATCAGGCACAAATCCTGAAGTTGTCTTTAGCAGAGAGTTTTCTTTCACAACAGTTTCATACTGTTCTATTAAATTGTATACTTCATTATGTAAAAGGCCAATTCTAGTTTCAAAACCTGCGAGTTGCAGTACTTTCTCTATAACAAATACGTTTTCTATATACATTTTATTGCGTGTATAATTTTCCGGTATTATAAGAACCTTTTTGTATTGGTGTCTTTTAAAGTAGCTTTTTATCAATCTTGCTGCCATTGTTCTTGATTCTTCACTTAAGTTATTGAATCCTGCAGGAAATAAATTAGCGTCCACTGGGGCAATTTTGTAGCTGGAGTTTCTAAGATCTATAGAGCTATAAAATGGCGATGTAAGGCCATTAAATTTTGCTTCGAACCAATTATTTATACTTTTTTCCAAATCTGGGTGAATTATGTTTTGCATCTGCACTTTAAATGTTATAAGGAAGGTATTATATTATAAGCTATAGTTGAACATATTTAGTAAATTTGACTAAAGATTAAAGTATAATGAGATTCTTATTTAAAGTGATAGAAAAATGATTCAACACGATAACAATAAAATGTATGGCACTACTATATTATCAATTAGAAAAGATAAAAGTGTAGTAGTAATAGGTGACGGACAAGTTTCACTGGGCCAGACTGTTATAAAATCTGGAGCAAAAAAAGTTAGGCGTCTTTCTGGTGATTCCGTAATTGCTGGATTTGCCGGGGCAACAGCCGACGCATTTACTCTTTTTGAAAGATTAGAATCTAAACTTGACAAGCACCCAGGGCAATTAATGAGAGCATGTGTTGAACTTGCAAAAGACTGGAGAATGGATAAATATCTGAGGAAATTAGAAGCTATGATGATAGTTGCAGATAAATCTATTTCATTAGTAATTACGGGAACAGGTGATGTTCTTGAACCTGAAGATGGAGTCGCAGCTATTGGCTCTGGGGGAAATTTTGCTCTATCTGCAGCAAGAGCTTTAATTGACATTAAAGGAATATCAATAGAGGAAATTGCGAAAAAGGCCATGAAGATAGCTGGCGATATATGTGTTTATACAAATCATAATGTAGTTATTGAAAAGATAGAGGAGTGATATGTCTTCCAAGCAAAAAACTTTATGCACCAATTTTTCCAATCAGCCCATAACCCTTTCAGAAGGGCGGTCTTGTAGTAGTGGCACCTACGATGAAAAAGATAACCTCTATAAAGATACTAAGAGTGGTTTTGATTCAAATGACAGCGATGTTCAAGTTAATGACAGCACTCAAGTTTTGTTAGATGACCTGCCACCACAGAAGATAGTTAAAGAATTGGACAGATTCATAATCGGACAGGATGATGCAAAGCGTGCTGTTGCTATTGCGCTCAGAAATCGTTGGCGTCGCAATCAGGTTCCATTTCCATTGCGTGATGAGATCATACCTAAGAATATATTGATGATCGGTCATACAGGGGTTGGTAAAACTGAAATAGCTCGTCGCTTAGCAAAACTTGCCGGTGCACCGTTCATAAAAATTGAGGCAACGAAGTTTACTGAAATAGGGTACGTTGGACGTGACGTTGATTCGATAATACGCGATTTAGTTGATGCAGCAATAGTTTTAGTTAAAGAGAAAGCCCGTAAAGCCTTAGCTAAAAAGGCTTTAATTTTAGCTGAGAAAACAATAGTAAACTCTATGGTAGGCGAAAATGCAACCGAAGAGAGTAAAAAAATTTTTAGAGAAAGGTTGAGGAATAAAGAGTTTGAGGACGGAGAAGTTTCTATTAACGTCAGAGAGAGCAAGAGTATGTTACCTACTTTCGATATACCAGGCATGCCAGGTGGGCAAGTTGGTGTGATGAATGTAACAGAAATAATGGGCAAGATGTTTAACGGGAGCAAAAAAACAAAAACTATTACGGTGAAGGTAAAAGAAGCGCGTGAAATATTAATTAATGAAGAAAGTGAAAGGCTAATGGATGAAGATAAGATAATCAAAGAAGCCATTGATCTTGTTAGTAATGACGGTATAGTATTTTTGGATGAAATAGACAAAATTGCAGCGCGTACAGAAGTAAAAGGTGAAGTAAACAGAGAAGGAGTGCAACGCGATCTGTTACCATTACTTGAAGGAACAACTGTTACAACTAAGTATGGCCATGTAAAAACAGACTATATATTATTTATTGCATCTGGTGCTTTTCATCAATCTAAACCATCTGACCTCTTACCGGAATTGCAGGGCAGATTACCGATCAGGGTAGAACTTAAGGCACTTACTCAAGAAGATTTAATAAGAATATTAAAGGAACCAGAATCTAGTTTGTTAAAGCAGTACATAGCTTTAATGAAAACAGAAAATGTGACACTTGAGTTCACTGATGATGGTATAAAAACCATAGCTGAAATAGCGTTTACAGTTAATAGGCAAGTGGAAAATATAGGCGCAAGAAGGCTTCACACTGTTATGGAGAAGCTTTTAGATGAGATAAGTTTCATTGCTTCTGAGAAAAATAGCGAAAAATTCATTATAGATAGCAAGTATGTAAAAGATAAACTTGAGTCAATTTCGAAGCAGCTTGATTTATCTAAGTTTATACTTTAGGAAAAACGAAAAGCCTACTTTAAGTAGTATAGAAAGTGTTCAGAAGGTCAGCCAGTAGACCTAAAATTTCAGCTATATTCTTTAGGCTGTTTTTCAACAGTAGAATGGTGTGCTGCGACCTCTTGCTTAACATCTAAGCTTAAGTCAATTATTGAGATATTTTCTTCATCATAATCTATGTCTTTTATTAACATATCGTCAGTAATAGTCAAAAGGTCAGGCGGAGAAAGAATAGTTCTTTTATTACCAGCTCTCATTCCCACAACTCCAAGCTCTATAGCAAGTGGTATTTTTTTATCGCCAACCCTAAATTGCACTGTTTGATCTTTGGCTATATATTCTCCATTATGCTCCTTTACGCTATATTTAACCGATATCTCATCACCGCACCTTACTTGTTTTCCAGTCTTGTTAATTAAGTCATTAAAAACCATCAGATTATTTACTGAGTCGGGATATTTATCCTTTACTTCGATCAGTTTGACGTAATAAGAATTAAAATTCATTTTGTTATCATTGGCAATAGTAACTACACGCTCTCCGCCTTCTTTCATACCTATTACCCCTAAACTCACTTCTTTTAGGTTATCTTGACCTATTTTCAAAGTAACATCAGAAACTTTGCTAGGGAGTGTTGCTAAGTTATTATTAGAAATTTTATATATTTGCAATAGGACTTCCAGGCCACAAAAAGCCTTGCTGCCACTGCCTTCAGTAATTTCATAAAAATTTATTGAATCTTCTTCTTTTTGCTGCGTTATTTCTTCTAAATATTCTGTCAGCCCATGCTTTTCAATATAGCGGTCAAGTGCTGATTCAAGTATTGGCTTCACTAGGTAATATGCTATCGTCTGTATCAAACCACCATGCGTGGCATTTATCTCATAAAGCTTGTCCTTTTTTTCCGGTTTACCTTTATTTATATAGACAATAGTAAACACAAAAGTAGAAGTTAAAGTGAGAATCGTTACTACGGAAATAAGCATTTGTAATATAATTTTTCTAACCATCTTTCTTTACTTGATTCAATAAATCATATAAATAATTAGTATCCCCTGAAAGCGCACTCAAATTATCCAAGCCTTGTTTAAAGAGGCCGTCTATATAGTCCTCTACTTCACTTTTACCAAGCACAGACATTAGGTTATTTGTTTTATCTTGTTCGTAGTCTTCAATATCATCCTTAGCTTGAAAGATAAGCCCTAGATTTATTCCATAGTTATATAACGCTTTACGTTGCTTGTCTGTAGCATCCCCTATTATAGCACCTATTTCACATGAAACTGCAAATAGTTTTGCGGTTTTCATCAAATGAATTTCTTTTATTTTATCAGCTTGGCCCGACGTCATTCCAGCGTCATACATACAGCCGTACGAATGTTGTAGTTTTAAGGTAGAAAGGGTGTCATGCAAGTAGCTGACACTGGAATCCATTTCATGTTCAGCTCCACTATCGCATGGCTTTTTGCACGAAATGCTTGTAGGCAAAGCCTTCTGGATCCCAGTGTCCGCTACTTGAATGACAGAGGGTTGGGGTCTAAAATCTATATGCTCACTGTTAATATCTAAAGCCTGTCCTCCCACCATTCCCCTAATTCCTATTGCTTGAGAGAGCACTTTTATGATCTCACAGCGTTTCTCATTTAACGAAGATAATACCTCAAAAGCCAGAGTAAGTAGTGCATCTCCGGCAAGCACTGCTGTTGCTTCATCAAATTTTTTATGGCAGCTTAGCTGGCTTCTGCGAGTATCACTGTTGTCCATGCACGGTAAATCATCGTGAATTAGAGAGTAAGCATGAACAAATTCAATTGCTGCAGCAACTGATATTACTTTTTTAGCTTCCGCGTTAAACACTCGCGATGAAGCTACGACTAAAAAGGAGCGTATATGTTTTGCAGGAGCAAGGAGTATATAACGCATAGCCGATATAAGCTTATTCTCGCTATTTTCGGGTAAGAGTTTATTTACTTCTACAATAAGCAAATTTTTTGTTGTTTCGTCTAGCATTTTTGAATTGTTAATTGTTTAGCACGTAACGCTAGCCAGCTAGGGCAGTAGAAAACTTTACTGTAGTTTACCAGTTATAAAAGATATTGCAAACATAAAAATTTTTTATAACATCAAAGAATAGGTTATTTTTTCGGTAAGAAATGTGAATAGCGAACTAGCAAAGAGCACTAGAGAAGACATAGAAGAAAAAGTGAAAAAGATTATACTAGAGCATATTAGTAAGGATGTAGAGAAATTCAACAGCTCTTCAAAGCTTTCGGAGCATGGTACAGACAGCTTAGATGCAGTTGAAATCATCATGGCAGCAGAAGAAGAGTTTGGAATAGAAATTCCAGATGAAGACGCACAAAAAATGGAAACTATGGAGCAAATAGTTGAGTACATTAATAATAAAAAAGGCTAATAGTTAGTGTTAAATGAGCAGAAGAGTAGTAGTCACTGGTGTTGGTTTAATCACTCCACTAGCGGCAGATGTTGACAACACTTGGTCAAGGCTAATAAAAAGTGAGTCTGGCATAAAAGCAATCAATACGGATAGATTTGACTCTTCTGATCTTGCTTGCAAAATTGCAGGGCAGGTGCCGTTGCAATCAGACAACATTGAGCACCATTTCAATCCACTAGATTATATTTCTGAGAAAGACTCAAAAAGGACAGATCGTTTTATCCATTACGGTATTGCAGCAGCTATTCAGGCAGTAGATGATTCATTAATTTTGGAAAGCCAAAATATCAATCGGGAACGTGTTGGTGTGACTATTGGCTCTGGTATAGGTGGTCTTCCGTCAATTCAGGAAAATGTTATTACCATGCAGGAAAAAGGGCCCAGACGTGTCAGTCCATTTTTTGTCCCTGCAAGTCTAATAAATTTGATATCTGGCCATATTTCTATTAAATACGAATTTACAGGTCCAAACGATTCAGCAGTAACCGCATGTGCAACAGGTGCGCATGCAATCATAACCTCAGCAAGAACTATAAAACTTGGTGAAGCGGATGTTATGATTGCAGGTGGAGCAGAAAGTGCACTGTGTAGAGTTGGAATTGCAGGTTTTGCATCTATGAAAGCGTTATCAACTAAATTCAATGATAAACCCAAAGAAGCTTCAAGACCATGGGATGCAGAACGCGATGGTTTTGTTATGGGTGAAGGAGCAGGTATATTGGTGTTGGAAGAATACGAACATGCAAAAAAAAGGGGGGCAAAAATACATGCTGAACTGGTTGGGTACGGACTCACAGGAGATGCGCACCACATTACAGCACCACATCCAGAAGGAAGAGGCGCATTTAAGGCAATGCAGCTTGCTTTAAAGAGCGCACAAATTAATCCCAATCAAGTAGGGTATATCAATGCACATGGAACTTCAACGCCACTTGGAGATAAAATTGAAGTAATAGCAATGAAACAGTTATTCGGTGACTACGTTTATAAAATACCTGTTTCTTCAACTAAATCTTCTATAGGACATTTACTTGGTGCTGCAGGGAGCGTTGAAGCAATATTCAGTATTCTTGCGTTAAATAATGGAATTATTCCGCCAACCTTAAATTTACACAAGCCTTCAGAAGGATGTGATTTAAATTTTGTACCGTTTAAAGCTCAGGAGCATAAAATTCGATATGCACTTTCTAATTCGTTTGGTTTTGGTGGCACTAATGCATCGCTCATATTTGGACAAGTGTAATCAATTCTGCTGCTGAATAGCTAAAATGTACGAACATTATGATCTGTGATAGCTATATTATCTGTAATTTGCCTTTTACTGTCGATTTACTATACTTATTTGGTAAGATCTAGCTTAATTAAATGCACAAGATATTAATAAGAAATAACTACAAACCCCTGGTCGGAAAAATCAAGATTAATGGCTCAAAAAATGCTATTTTACCAATAATGGCAGCAAGTCTATTGAGCAGCTTCCCGGT
Organism: Wolbachia endosymbiont of Drosophila baimaii; assembly: GCF_028982185.1. Taxonomy (NCBI): domain Bacteria; kingdom Pseudomonadati; phylum Pseudomonadota; class Alphaproteobacteria; order Rickettsiales; family Anaplasmataceae; genus Wolbachia; species Wolbachia endosymbiont of Drosophila baimaii. The sequence continues at coordinate 10,734 of NZ_JAPQLE010000112.1, forward strand.
AATTTTGCATAATGTACCTGATTTAATTGATGTGCATCTAATGTCTAAGCTGCTTGAGAGTCTTGGAGCGAAAGTGAACTTTACACGCAATAAAGATTATAAAGCAAATCATACTTTGAAAGTTGACTGCGGTAATATCAATAATCACGTAATGTCACATGAAACTGCAAGTAAGCTGCGAGCATCTCTTTTAATGCTAGGTCCAATTCTCAGTAGATTTGGTAAAATCACAACAGTCTTTCCTGGTGGATGCAATATCGGAAAGCGTCCCGTTGATATACATATCAAAGCATTAGAAGAAATGGGAGCTAAAATTGAAGTTGAAGGCTGTAATATAATTGCAACAGTGAAAGGAAAGCTACAAGGAAAAGAAGTTACACTTGAGAAAATAAGCGTTGGTGCAACAGAAAATATAATAATGGCAGCAACACTTGCAGAAGGAGTGACAATAATAAACAATGCTGCAACAGAGCCGGAAGTTCTTGATTTAATAGAGTTCCTAAAGAAAATGGGTGCTAATATTGAGATTAGTGATACAAGGATCACAATAACAGGAGTTGAAGCATTAAATGGATGTGTTCATAAAATAATACCAGATCGCATAGAAGCAGGCACCTATGCACTAGCTGCTATAATAACCGGTGGTAAGTTGGAGTTAGAAGGAATAAGTCTATCTGATATAAGATGTATTGTGAATGAATTGAAGGCTATAGGGGCTAATGTTGAACTATATAATGAGGGGGTTATGATTTCCAGAAAAAATTGCTCTATTAGGTCTGCTAACATTGCAACAAACCCTTATCCAAATTTCCCCAGTGATATGCAACCACAACTGATATCTGCAATGTGCATCGCTGATGGGATATCAGTAATTGAAGAGAACATTTTTGAAAACAGATTTGCACATGCAGATGAATTGAGAAAGTTAGGCGCTAATATCAGCATCGAGAAAAGCAAAGCTACTATAAGTGGGATAAAAAGCTTATCTGGAGCTAATCTGTGTGCCACTGATTTAAGGTCAACAGCAGCTTTGATACTTATTTCTTTGGTAGCCAGTGGAGAAACTATAATAAACAATTCGCATCATTTATGGAGAGGATATGAAGCAATGCACGAAAAACTCAATTCATGTGGAGCTGATATCTCCATTTCATCTTGAGGACATACTATGAATGAAGCAACTAAACGAACTACAGTAAAAGAAATAGATGAAATCTTATATGAAGAACATAAGGTATTAGACCATGGATTTATTCGAGTAATGGATTATATGGGCTCTGATAGCGCTATAGTTCAAGCTGCTCGTGTTTCTTATGGCAAGGGAACAAAACAGATAAGTCAGGATGAAGCACTTATAAAGTATTTAATGAGACATCATCATACAACTCCATTTGAAATGTGTGAAATTAAGTTTCACGTGAAACTTCCAATTTTTGTTGCAAGGCAATGGATAAGGCATAGAACTGCAAATGTGAATGAATATTCAGCAAGGTATTCAATACTTGATAATGAATTTTATACACCTAAACCAGAACAAGTTGCAAAACAATCTGACAATAATAAACAAGGTAGCGGGGAAGCTTTTGATCCAGATACCTCAAAGGAAATAATAGATTCTCTAACAAATGACTCTAATTTAGTATATTCTCATTATGAAAAATTTATTGAGCAGGGGCTTGCAAGAGAAATTGCCAGAACTAACCTAATGCTTAATTACTACACGCAATTTTATTGGAAAATAGATCTGCATAATCTCCTTCATTTTTTGAAGCTTAGAGCTGATAAGCATGCCCAATATGAAATCAGAGTTTATGCAGAAGTTATGCTGGATATAATAAAAAAATGGGTTCCACTGGCCTACAATGCCTTTGTTGAATATTGCCTAGAATCAGCCTGTATTTCAAGAACTGGTCTAGAAATAATTCGCAAATTAATTAAAGGGGAAAACGTTACTAGAGAAGAAAGTAATATTGGTAAAAGAGAATGGGACGAGCTGATGTCTATACTTGATAAACAATCTTAAAGATAAAGGCATACGCGTCAATCTCCTCTGTCAGTTATAGCTCTTTCCATAAAAGTCCGGATGTGATAGGATAAGGATAGATGATGATAAGGAGGTTGAATGCCAGCAGCATATAGTTATGA